>CAVCCE010000088.1:0-6519 GCA_963600555.1 Duodenibacillus sp. | reverse complement strand
GCTACAGTAGCAGTAAACGCTGCCAGCAAGTTCAAGTGTGAAGTAAAGGTTGCTTATAAAGGCCGTACAGTAAATATGAAGTCCATCATGGGCGTTATGTCTTTAGGTATCCCTACACAATCAGAAATTACAGTTTCTTGTGAAGGTGAAGACGAAGATGTAGCTGTCAAGACAATTGAAGATGTACTTCGTGCACAAAAAGTAATTGCATAAGTAATTGCGGAACAAAAGGAGTAGCATCTTTGCTTCTCCTTTTTTACTTAAATAAAAGGTTGTCAGCTCCTTATTCAAAAGCTGCAATTTTTTAAGGTTTGAAAGAAAACGCTTACAGAAGGGAACATAATATGAGTTATCTCGATGAATATAAGAGATGGAAAGAAACAGATCTTTTAGATATTGACTTGAATACAGAACTTGATTCTATTAGTGATGATGATGACGCAATTAAAGAACGTTTTGCGGTATCTTTACAATTTGGTACAGCTGGATTAAGAGGGACACTAGGTGCTGGTACGAATAGAATGAACATCTGGGTAGTTAGACAGGCTACACAGGGTGTTGCAGATTGGGTAAAGACACAAGGTGGAACACAGACGGTTGCGATTTCTTATGATTCTCGTTTAAAGGGATGGAATTTCGCTAGAGAAGCTGCAGGTGTATTAGCTGCCAATGGAATCAATGTACGTATCTATGATGAATTGATGCCTGTACCTGCTTTATCATTCGCAACAAGATATTATCATTGTAATGCAGGTATCATGGTTACTGCTTCTCATAACCCAGCAAAATATAATGGTTATAAAGCATATGGACCTGATGGATGCCAGATGACAGATGATGCAGTAGCTGTTGTTTATGATTCTATTCAAAAGACAGATGTATTAACTGGAGCTAAGGTAATGTCCTTTGCGGAAGGTGTTGAAAAGGGACTGATCAAGTTTGTGGGAGATGATTGTAAGAATGCTTTATATGAAGCAATCGAAGCTAGACAAGTTAGACCAGGTCTTTGCAAGACAGCCGGATTGAAACTTGTATATTCTCCACTTAATGGTACAGGTCTAGTTCCGGTTACACATGTATTGAAAGATATGGGTATTACAGATATTACGATCGTACCTGAACAAGAATATCCAAATGGATATTTCACAACATGTTCTTATCCAAACCCTGAAATCTATGAAGCAATGGCAAAGGGTGTTGAACTTGCTAAGGAAGTTGGAGCTGATTTGATGCTTGCAACAGATCCTGATGCAGATAGAGTAGGTATTGCGATGAAATGCCCAGATGGTTCTTATGAACTTGTATCTGGTAATGAAATGGGTGTTTTATTACTAGACTATATTTGTGCAGGTAGAATCGAAAAAGGAACAATGCCGGAAAGAGCAGTAGCAGTTGAATCAATTGTTTCGACTCCTCTTGCTGAAAAGGTTGCGGAACATTATGGTGTTGAACTAAGACATACATTGACTGGCTTCAAGTGGATTGGTGATCAAATTGCGAAGCTAGAAGCTGATGGTGAAGTTGATCGTTTCATCTTTGGCTTTGAAGAATCTTATGGATATCTAGCTGGACCATATGTACGTGATAAGGACGCTATCATTGGTTCTATGTTGATTTGTGAGATGGCAGCATACTATAGAAGCATTGGTTCTTCCATCAAACAAAGATTAGAAGAAATCTATGCACAATATGGACGCTACCTAAATGTAGTTGATGCGAATGAATTCCCTGGATTGTCTGGTATGGACAAGATGGCAGGAATCATGAAAAATCTAAGAGAAAATGCACCAAATGATTTTGGTGGTAAGAAAGTTACGAAGGTAACTGATTACTTAGATACTGCATCTACTGGATTGCCAAAGTCTAATGTACTTCGTTATGATCTTGAAGATGGATCAGTATTGATCGTTAGACCTAGTGGAACAGAGCCAAAGATCAAGACATATTTCACAACTAGCGGTGCAGATTTAAAAGAAGCACAAGCAAAGAAGGATGCTTTAACAGAAGCAATTAAACCAATTCTTGCGTAATTGAGTAAGCCTCCTGAAAATGGAGGCTTTTTTGTGACTACATTCAAAATGACAATTGGTCATTTTGTTTGGTAAAATAAATAGGAAATTGGAGGTGTATTGTGGATCAAAACAAAATCATTGTAAGTTTCCATGAAGGTCATTGTATAGAAGCATACCGCCTTTTTGGAGCTCATGTATGTAATGAAGATAATGAACTTGGTGTTCGTTTTACTGTATATGCACCACATGCGAGAAATATTAGTGTCGTTGGTTCTTTTAACGATTGGAATCCATATGTAGATACAATGGTCAGAAGTGATTACGCGGGTGTTTGGAGCATCTTTATCAAAGGTGTCCATGAATGGGATTCTTATAAGTATCGAATTGAAACTGGTAGAGGAGATATTTTATATAAGGCAGATCCATATGCGTTTTATTCTGAAACTAGACCAAATAATGCTTCCAAGGTTTATGACTTGAATGATATTCATTGGAATGATTCAAAATGGATGGAAACAAGAGATAAGAACTTTGATAAACCAATGAGCATTTATGAAGTATATGCTGGTGGTTGGAAGAAGAATGGTGAATATCCATATACATATAAACAACTACAAGATGAATTGATTCCTTATGTGAAAGAAAATGGATTTACACATATTGAGATGATGCCTTTATGTGAATATCCATTTGATGGATCATGGGGTTATCAAGTTAGTGGTTATTATTCTTTAACAAGTCGTTATGGAAATCCAACAGAATTTGCGGAATTTGTAGATACATGCCATAAGGAAGGGATTGGAATCATTATGGATATGGTTCCTGTCCATTTTGTGAAAGATGCATTTGGATTGAGTTACTTTGATGGAGAAGCATTGTATGAATATGCTGATAAAGAAAATGCAGAATCACAATGGGGAACGATGAACTTTAATCTTTGGAATGAAGAAGTAAGATCCTTTTTGATGAGCTCTTTTGCGTTTTGGTGTGATATCTACCACGTAGATGGAATCAGAGTTGATGCAGTAAGTAATTTGATCTATTGGGGTGGAAATAGTAATCGAGGAGTAAACCAAGGTAGTATTGATTTTACAAAGAGATTAAACTATTACATTCATAGAGAATTTCCAAGTGTGATGATGATTGCAGAAGATAGTTCGGATTATGCAAAGGTAACAGCTTCTACGCTGGATGGTGGATTAGGATTTGACTATAAGTGGGATCTAGGATGGATGAATGATACATTGAAATATTATTCAACAGATCCTTTATATCGTTTACATGATCATCATAAGATTACTTTTTCTATGCATTATTTTTATTCAGAAAGATTCTTATTACCTTTCTCTCATGATGAAAATGTTCATGGAAAGAAGACGATCATAGATCGTATGTGGGGAGATTATGATGCAAAGTTTTCCCAGGCTAGAAACCTATATGCATATATGTATGCACATCCTGGTAAAAAATTGAATTTCATTGGAAATGAAATAGGTTCTTTTAGAGAGTTTGATGAAAATAAAGAAATTGATTGGTTTTTGTTAGATTATCCAAAACATGCACAATTTCATGAATTCTTTAAAGAACTTAATAAATTGTATTCAAAGTATACATGCTTATATAAAAATGATTATACTTATAGTAATGGTTTTCGGTGGATCGATGCTGATAACGCAAATCAATCAGTATTCTCATTCATTCGTGAAGATGATGATCAATACTTGGTTTGTATCATGAATTGTAAACCGGAAGGGTATGCAAGCTACGATATCAAGGTTCCTCAAAGTGGTACTTATACAGAAGTATTAAATACAGAAGATGAGAAATATGGGGGTTGTGGCATGTGTAATCCTAAACCATTAAAATCATTTGAGAATCATACACAATCAGAGTTTTCCAATAGTGTTACGCTTTCTTTAGCACCATGGACTACTATTTGGTTGGTATGTGAAAAAAATAAGGGAGAAATCAATGTTTAAGAGTAAAGCAGAATTTAAAAAAGAGTATGAAAGAAGACTTGTTGAAAGCTATGGTTGTGCTGTAGAGGATACACATCCAACAGAAAAATACATGGTCTTAGGTAACATGGTAAGAGATTATGCCAATGTTAACTGGAAAGATACAAAAGCAGCTATCAAACATACAAAGACAAAACAGATCTATTATTTTTCTATTGAATTCTTATTAGGTAAGATGTTAACAAGTAACTTAAAGAATCTTGGTATCTATGACATGGTCGTTACAGGTTTGAAAGAACTTGGAATCGATTATGAAGAACTTGCGGCACTAGAACTTGATCCAGGATTAGGAAATGGTGGACTTGGTAGACTTGCAGCATGTTTTATGGATTCAGGTGCTTCTTTAAATCTACCTTTGAATGGTAACTGTATTCGTTATCGTTCTGGTTTATTTGAACAACAAATCAATGAAAAGGGTGAACAAGTAGAATTACCAGACTATTGGATGCGTTATGGTAATCCTTGGGAAATCCGTAAACCTAAGCATTCTGTAGAAGTAGAATTCTATGGACATATCGATACTTGGTATGATGAAAAAGGTGAGATGCATTTTGAACATCGTGATTCTACAAAGGTCATGGCTGTTCCATATGACATGGCTTTGATTGGTGCGAATACTTTCTTCACAAATACATTACGTTTATGGAGTGCAGAACCCGCTAGTAAACCAATGTATATGTCAGAAAGAGATTATCTTTCTTTAGTAGATGATATTTGTTTGAAGTTATATCCAGATGATTCTACAGAGGAAGGTAAATATCTAAGATTGATGCAGGAATATTTCTTTGTTTGTGCAGGAATCCATTCCATTGTTGAATCTCATTTAAAACAATATCCATCTTTAAAGAATCTAGGTAAGAAAATTGCCATACAGATGAATGATACACATCCAGTACTTGTTGTACCAGAACTCATGAGAGTATTGATGGATGAATATCATTTCTCTTGGGATGATGCTTTTGAAATCGTTACAGAGACATGTGCGTATACAAACCATACGGTCATGGCAGAAGCTTTAGAGAAATGGCCTATGAGCTATGTACGTAATTTATTACCTCGTATCGCAATGATCATTGAAGAAATTGATCGAAGATTTTCTCAATACGTATGGGAAAATTGTGGTGATGATAAAGGTATGGTCGAAAGAGTTCGTATCATTCAAAACGATACAGTACATATGGCTAATCTAGCAATCGTTGGTTCGCATTCTACAAATGGTGTAGCGAAGATCCATTCAGAGATCTTGAAAGATGATCTATTTGTTGATTTCTATCATTTGTTCCCAAAACGTTTTTCTAATAAAACAAATGGTATTACACCAAGAAGATGGATGTTATATAACAATCCACAAGAAAAGGAATTCTTGGATAAATTGATTGGAACGGATTATGAAACAGACTTCAAAAAGTTTGATGATCTTATGAAGTATGTGGATGATAAGAAGACACAAGATCAATTCTTGAAAGTAAAACAAGAAAGAAAGAAGATCTTAGCACAGTACATTGAAGATAAGACAGGTATCCAAGTTGATCCAAATTCTATCTTTGATTCTCAAGCAAAACGTCTACATGCATACAAGAGACAATTATTGAATGTCATGAATATCATCTATCGTTATCAAAGAATCAAGTCTGATCCAAACTATACAATGACACCTCATACATACTTGTTTGCTGCCAAAGCTGCAGGTGCTTATACGTTTGCTAAGAAAGTTATCAAGCTTATCAACTGTGTAGCTAAGGTAGTTAATAATGATCCTGATGTGAAGGGAATGATCAAGGTCGTATTCTTACCTAACTATTGCGTAACGATGAGTGAAGTTTTGGTTCCTGGAACAGATGTATCTGAACAGATTTCTACAGCAGGTAAAGAAGCAAGTGGTACAGGTAACATGAAGTTCATGATGAATGGTGCTGTTACTTTAGGTACATTGGATGGAGCTAACGTTGAAATCGATAACTTAGTTGGTAGAGATAATGATGTTATCTTTGGCCATACAGTAGAAGAATTGAATGATATGAAATATAGCTATCATTGCCAAGATTACATCAATGGGGATGAAAGAATTGCGAATGTATTACATTCACTAGTTGATGGAACATGGTCAGATGATCCTGATGATTTCACATTGATCTTAAATGAATTAACAAATAAGAATGATGAATTCTTCTTGTTTGCGGATTTTGATGCTTATGTTAAAGCGCAAGAAAAGATTGAAGAACTTTACCGAGATAAACATAACTGGGCAAAGATGTGTTTGGTCAATATCGCTAAGAGTGGATACTTCTCAAGTGATAGAACGATTGAGGAATATACAAAGGATATCTGGGGCGTTAAATCATTGAAATTTTAGCTAAAATATGGCACCATTAATGGTGCCTTTTATTTTAGAAAATAATTAAAACAGTGGAGGAAATTATGCCAGCAATGCAAGCATATCTTGATGATTTTGGGAAAATCACATTATGGATGAATAAAAACTTTTATGG
>CAVCCE010000087.1:0-6530 GCA_963600555.1 Duodenibacillus sp. | reverse complement strand
TATATATTCTTCGCTGACATTTGCAAGCATTCGCAAGCAAATGGGTTGATGTGAAAATACAGACGAATAATAAAATACATGATACCGTTTACATTGAATAATCATGTTTGTTGATATTTGAAATTGATATATAATACATGGGTCCTTCATATCGTATAAGCTTTTGAATTGGCAAAGCGTTTCTACGAGGTGCCGTAACATCTCTGCTACGATTATGATATGAAGAAGTTTATTAACAGGGGGAAATTTCATGTTAGAAAAGCTTTTTAAGCTCAGTGAAAACGGAACAAATGTAAAAACAGAAGTTGTTGCCGGTATCACAACGTTTATGACCATGGTTTATATCTTGGCTCTAAACCCATCTATTCTAAGTGCATCTGGTATGGATTCCGGTGCAATCTTAACAGCTACAGCAGTATCTTCTGCAATCGCATGTTTCGCAATGGCAGCATTCTCTAATATGCCATTCGCATTGTCTGCAGGTCTAGGTCTAAATGCTTACTTTGCATATACGATCTGTGGTTCAATGGGTTACGATTGGAAAGTAGCTTTAACAGCAGTATTATTCGAAGGTATCATCTTTATTGTATTATCTCTTACAAATGTTAGAGAAGCTATCTTCAATGCAATTCCTAAACAAATGAAGACTGCAGTATCAGTTGGTATTGGTTTCTTCATTACATTCATTGGTTTACAGAATGCTGGTATCATCGTTGATGGTAGTACACTTGTTGGTTTGTTCTCATTCTCTACAGCATTAACAGATGGAACATTCGCTACTCATGGTATTACAGCTGGTCTAACAATGATCGGTGTAATCATTACATTCTACTTATATAAGAAGAATGTTAAGGGATACATGTTATATGGTATCGTTATTACTTGGGTATTAGGAATCATCTGTGAATTAACAGGTCTATATGTACCAGATGGAACATCTTATTATTCCGTAATTCCTACAGCTTTCTTCTCAATGCCTTCATCCATTTCATCTACATTCTGTCAGTTTGATTTTGGATTCATTGCTGAACATACAGTAGATTTCATCGTTATGATGTTTGCGTTCTTATTTGTAGATATTTTCGATACATTAGGAACAGTAATTGGCTGTGCTTCTAAGGCAAACCTTCTTGATGAAGATGGTAAGTTACCACAGATCAAGGGTGTATTGTTAGCTGATGCTGTTGGTACAACAGTAGGTGCTTGCTTAGGTACTTCAACAATTACAACATTCGTTGAATCTTCTTCTGGTATTACAGAAGGTGGTAGAACAGGTCTTACATCTGTAATAGTTGGTGTATTATTCCTTCTATCTCTATTCTTATCACCATTGTTCTTAACAGTTCCATCATTCGCTACAGCACCAGCTCTTATCGTTGTTGGTTTCATGATGATGCAACAAGTTGTTAACCTCGATTGGGAAACAATTGAAGATGCAGTTCCAGCATTTGTTTGTATTACAATGATGGGCTTCGCATATTCTATTTCAGAAGGTATTTCATTAGGAATCATTTCTTATGTAATCTTACACATCTTAACTGGTAAGACAAAAGATATGAATATCTTAATGTATGTACTAGCAGTATTATTTATTGCGAAATATTTCTTGATCTAAGTTAGAACAAATGGACTCTCATTGGAAGTGATGCTTCTGATGGGAGTTTTTTTGCTCTCTCTTATGTTTGTAATGTGAAATAAATAAGTCCATAGGATACCCTATGGATTTGTTTCTATTCGAATTCTTCAAGTGCTGAAATATATTTATCGAATAATGGTAATGAAAATGATAGATAACCATTTCTTGTTCCATCTACAACTTGTTTGTTTATTAATCTTCTTCTATATGGGTTTAATTGATTGTTATCCCAATGTAAGATTTCTTTGATAGAAGAGGATTTACCAGTCTTTGATTTGGCGATTGCTCGACATACTTTTCTATCGTTTTCGGATAGATCGCTCCAAATCTTATCGTAAGAAAGATTTCCTAATGTATAGAGATAGTTGTTGTATGACTCTTCTGTAAAACCTTCAGTTTTCCAAACTTCATGACCTAAGACTTGAAACGCAAAGGAATACCCTTTTGTAAGAGATGCCATCTTTGTTGCTACTTCATCTGTTACTTCAAGATTGGAACGATAGTTTTCCTTGATGGCAGGTAGTGATAGTGGCGCTAAATCAATTCTTGGAGCACGATATAAAAATGTTAATGTTTTTTCATTTTGCAATTCTTTGATGTTTTCGTATAAACCAGTCATTAATAGATATACTGGCAATCCTTCTCTGACCCAAATTTGAAAAGCTCCTGAGAATTCCCTGACGGTATCACTATTTGTGACTTCGTCGATTGTAATTAAAACATGATATCCACACTTCTTCGCTAATTGAAGAAGTTGTTTTGCTTCATATTCATAACTTGTAAGCGAATCTTTGTTTCCTACTTCTAAAGATAATGCGCCTAATGATAATGAAATAGATTTGAATTCATGCTGTTTTTGAATCTTTGGATTATGAGATAGTTCAATGGCAATTTGAGTGAGAATATCATTACTACTGGATACGTTCACATCGACAACGATCCAATCATTTTTAAGACATTCTGAGGCAATCGATGTCATGAATACTGTTTTACCAGAACCTCTAACGCCAGTAATCATATAAATTTGTTGAGGAATCGATTCATCAAAAAATGAATTTTCTATTTCTAATATCTGTGTAAGTCTAGGAATCATTTGTACAGGTTCTTTTCCGAACTGTAAGATATAAGGATTTGCTTTTGATTTCATAATTATGTCCTCCTACAAGGTTTATTTTACCATCTTTTACTCTTTTTTACCATTTTTTACCATTTCAATTCTGTTTTACCATCTTTTACTCTTTTTTACCATTTTGAATTTGTTTTACTCTTTTTTGACTTGTCTTATAATAATTTTGAGGTGTTTTTTATGATTTATACAGTAACAATGAATCCTTCTTTGGATTACACAATAACAGTAGATAATTTTCAAGATGGAAAAATCAATCGTACAAAAAAAGAAATGATCTATCCTGGAGGAAAAGGAATCAATGTATCCTTTGTATTAAAAGAGTTTGGAGTTGATAGTATTGCCACAGGTTTTGTTGGTGGCTTTACAGGAAAAGAGATACAAAGACTTGTGGAGGAAAAGAATATTTCAACACATTTCTTTCAAGCTGATGGAAATTCTAGAATCAATATTAAGATGGAATCAGATAAAGAAACACAAATCAATGGAATGGGACCTTCACCTATGAATTTAGATGGGTTTATAGAATATATAACAAATCAGAATGATTCTATGGTTGTTTTATCTGGTAGCTTGATGAGAGGTATGGATAAACATATCTATGGTGATATTTGTGAAGCATTAAATGGAAATGTAGTTGTTGATACGACAGGTGAGGCATTAGAATATGCCATCACAAAACATCCATTTCTAATCAAGCCCAATGATGAAGAATTAGAAGCACTTGTAGGAATCTCAATCAAAAGTTATGAAGATGCATTCAAAGGAGCTTCTCTTCTACATAAGCAAGGCGCATGTAATGTCATTGTTTCTTTAGGTGAAAAAGGTGCAATTCTTTTGACGGATGATGGTAAGAAATATATTGGTATTGCACCTAAAGGGAAAGTTATTAATACAGTTGGTGCTGGTGATTCTTTGGTTGGTGGTTTTTTAGCGGAATACACAAAGAATAAGAATATTGTTTCATCGTTTCAAAATGGTATCGTGTGTGGAAGTGCGACTGCTTTTTCTGATTGGCTATGTACAAAAGAAAAGGTTGATGAATTGTTGAATGAGGTAAAGGTGAGTGAATATGGAAATGAATGAATTGTTTTATAGAGAACCATATTTGAAAGAGTTTGATTCTGTAGTATTGACTTGTGAAGCAAGTGAAAAAGGATATGTCATAACATTAGAAGATACGTTGTTTTATCCGGAAGGTGGTGGACAACCTTGTGACTTTGGAACATTGAATGCAATTGATGTTATCGATGTACAAAGAAAGAATGATATTGTTTATCATACCGTGAAAGAAGAGATTCCTGTAGGGACAAAAGTACATGGAATCATTGATTGGAAGCGTAGATTTGATCATATGCAGAATCATACTGGAGAACATATCGTTTCAGGCATCATCCATAAACATTATGGATATGAGAATGTTGGATTTCATATGGGTGATGTCATTCAAATTGATATGAGTGGACCACTAACATGGGAACAGTTGATGTTAGTTGAACAAGAAGCTAATGAAGTTATTTATTCTAATGTACCGGTAGAAATTACTTATCCAACAAAAGAAGAACTAGAAAAGATTCCATATCGTAGTAAGAAAGAATTGATTGGTAAAGTAAGGATCGTAACAATAGGCGATGCAGATATCTGCGCGTGTTGTGGAACACATGTAGCTTATACTGGTGAAATTGGTCTTGTTAAGATCTTATCTGTCATAAAACACAAAGATGGTGTGCGTATTGAAATGCTAAGTGGGAATAGAGCTCTAGAATTTCTAAGAAAAGAACATGAAGAAGTACAACATATTTCTCAAGCATTAAGTGCGAAAGTATTAGAAATTGATCAAGCAGTGGATAAATTATTAGAATCGAATGATCAGTTGTATCTTCAAAAGAAGAACATGGCTGATATTCTTTTAGAACAAAAGATCAATATCTATGAAGAAGGTGCATCATTTGTATTGGATTTTGAAGAAGGAATGGAAAGAACATCTTTAGTAAATTTCGCAGATAAGTTGTTAAAAGAAAAGAATATTGGAACTGTTGCGATATGTAATCAAGAAAGACAAGGATATTCTTATATCATTCTTTCACAAAGTTTAAATTTAAGAGATTATGTCAAAGAACTAAACACATCTTTAAATGGTAAAGGTGGAGGAAAGCCAGACATCATTCAAGGTAGTTTTCAAGCAAATAAAGAAGAAATCAAGAATGTTCTTTTGAAAACGTTTACGAACATGTAAAATAGAAGTAACAACAGTGTGATAGGAGGGTATAAAACATGCTGCATAAAACACTAAAACCATTTCCAAAGGATTTCCTTTGGGGTGCTTCTACTTCAGCTTATCAAGTTGAAGGTGCTAATTTAGAAGATGGAAAAGGACCATCTTGCCAAGATGTAAAGGAAGTTCCAGAAGGTACTTCAGATCTTACAGTTTGTGCTGACCAATATCATCACTATAAAGAAGATATCGCATTGATGGCAGAAATGGGATTCAAAGTATATCGTTTCTCTATTTCTTGGTCACGTATCATTCCAGAAGGAACTGGTGCAGTAAATCCAAAGGGTATCGAATACTACAACAATGTCATCAATGAATGCTTAAAGTACAACATGGTCCCATTGGTAACAATGTTCCACTTTGATATGCCAGCTGCATTAGATAAGAGAGGTTCTTGGTCTAATCCTGAATCTGTAGATTGGTTCTTGAATTTCGCTAAGGTAATGTATGAAAACTTTGGTGATAGAGTTAAGTATTGGTTAACAATCAATGAACAGAATATGTTGACTCTTGTTGGACCAGTCATTGGTACATTGACGATTCCAGAAGGATGCACAAATGTATTAAAGGAAACATACCAACAGAATCACCATATGTTAGTTGCACAAGCAAAGGCTATGGCACTATGTCATGAAATGTTACCAGGAGCTAAGATCGGACCTGCACCAAACATTTCTCTTGTATATCCAGCTTCTTGTAAGCCAGAAGATATTCTAGCTTCTCAAAACTTCAACGCAATTCGTAACTGGTTGTACTTAGATATGGCTGTATATGGTGTTTATAACAACCTTGTATGGAGCTACTTAGAAGAAAATGACGCTACACCAACATTCGCTCCAGGTGATGCGGAAGCATTGAAGAATGGTCATCCAGACTTCATCGGTTTCAACTACTATTCAACAGCTACTGTAGAATATTCTGATGGTACAGAATCTGCATCTGCAGGTGACCAACAATCTTCTACAGGTATTCCAAGTGTTTATAAGACATTTGCGAATCCAAATCTTCCAAGAACTGAATTTAACTGGGAAATCGATCCAGTTGGATTCCGTAATACATTAAGAGAAGTATATTCTAGATATCATTTACCTATCATCATTACAGAAAATGGTTTAGGAGCTTATGATACATTGACAGAAGATGGCAAGATACACGACCAATATCGTATCAACTATCTCAGAACACATATCCAACAGATGCAACTAGCTATCACAGATGGTGTTGAAATGATGGGTTACTGCCCATGGTCAGCAATTGACCTCATTTCTACACATGAAGGTATGAGAAAGAGATATGGATTTATCTATGTTGATAGAGATGAATTTGATCTACGTACATTAGATAGATATCGTAAGGATTCATTCTTCTGGTATAAGAAAGTCATTGAAACAAATGGTGAAGATCTAGAAGATCTTAAGTAAGAAATAGACCGTATCATTCATTGATACGGTTTTCTTTTGAAATAATGTTCCAATGTTTGTATTAGTATATAT
>CAVCCE010000086.1:0-6534 GCA_963600555.1 Duodenibacillus sp. | reverse complement strand
CATTAAAATGTACAGTAATGATATTTCTTAAAAAAGTTTTTATTCGCTATCATCCGCATGGTTAAAACCGTGGGTTTTCTTGCACACCTCGGTTATAAAATTATGTGGATTAGAGTCGCAACAAATAAAGAAGATGTACATAAAGAACAGAATTTGGGATATACATATGTAGAAGGAAATAATGTTAAAGAATATTATTTTATGATTATATTGCTGAATTATTAGAACAAGATGGCTTTTTATTAGAAATGTGGAATAATCTTGATGCTTTATTTGATTGGGGTGACTGCGATTACTTTCTTCCCCAAAAATGTATTTTATTTAAGGAATGGTTAGAAGATCGGCTGAAGAAGTTTGCAACTCCAGAACTCAAAAATACATATGAAAATATGTTAGATTTAGCCAATCTCGCCATTCAATGTGATACAGGTATTTCATTTGATTTTTAATTTGAACGATTTATACAAGATATACTAAACATTTCATAAATTTATCATATACATTTTATTGAATAAAAAACATTGTATGACTACAATAATGGCATGAAAACATTAGGCATATCGGTATATCCGGAACATAGCACATACGAAGAAGTATATGCATACATGAGAAAAGCTGGAGAACTCGGCTATAAGAGAGTATTTACATGTTTCCTATCAGTAAAGGAGTCAAAAGAGGAACTCGTTAAAAACTTCTCACAGTTCTGTAAAGTAGCTCACGAATGTGGTTTGACTGTTAGCGCAGATACAAACCCTGAAGTATTCAAGCACATTGGTGCTACACCATATGATTTATCCGTATTCAATGAAATTGGATTGGATATCATTCGTTTAGATGGTCATTTTTCTTCTCAAGAAGATGCAGCTATCACACGTAATCCATATGGCATCAAAATTGAATATAACGCTTCTGGTGTCATTGCTTATGACAACTTGATTGAAACAGGTGCAGATAAAGAAAGCATGTGTTTCTGTTCTAACTTCTTCCCACAAAGACATACTGGAATGGGATTACAGAGATACATGGATCTAACATCCAGATACAAGAATGCTGGATTTAGAGTAGCTTCTTTTATTTCATCCAATGAAAAGAATACATTTGGTCCATGGCCTGTATTTGATGGTCTTCCAACATTAGAAATGCATAGAGATCTACCAATTGATCTACAACTTAGACATTTGATTGCCATCAATGATTGCCAAGACATCTTGATTGGTAATGCATATGCATCTGATGAAGAATTAAAGTTATTATCTACGATTGATCTTACTAAGATTACAATGCGTGCCACTTTGGTCGATGATATTACAGATACTGAAAAAGAAATCGTATATTGGGATAAACACAATCAAAGAGGTGACTGTAATGAAAATATTCTTAGAAGTTCTATGCCACGTGTAGTCTTCAAAGGAAAGTCCATCCCTGCTAGAAGTAGTGAAGGATTTACAGCACATCGTGGTGACTTGTTGATCGTCAATGATAACCTAGAACATTATCGTGGTGAACTATGGGTCGTATGTCATGATATTGAAGTATCCAACGAATACAATCTTGTTGGTAAACTAGATGAACATGAAGATATTCTACTAGACTTTGTGGAATATGATCATCCATTTGGAATCCTCTAAAAGCTTCTTCAATGAAGCTTTTTTTATACCTTTTTTTCAGTTAGAATAAATACATGAAAACATGTGGAATCATCTGTGAATATAATCCATTTCATAATGGACATAAATATCAAATTGAACAAGCTAAAAAGAAAACTAACGCAGATGTCATGATTGCGATCATGTCATCTTATTTTACACAAAGAGGAGAACCTGCATTCATCGATAAATGGAAACGTGCTGAAGCAGCAATCCAAAATGGTATCGATGTAGTCATTGAATTACCATATATCTATAGTACACAAGCAGCATCTCAATTCGCTAGTGGAGGTGTAGAACTATTAAAGTTATGTGATGTAGATTATATTTCTTTTGGAAGTGAATGTGGAAATCTTGAGAATCTATTAGAGATAGCGGATACTCCAGTCAATTTAAATCATGTACGTGAAATCATGGATACTGGTGTATCTTTTCCTAGAGCTTATTCTTTATTAACAAGCCAAATGGAACCTAATGACATCTTAGCTGTTTGTTATTTAAAAGCTATCAAAGATACAAATATCAAACCAGTACTCATTGAAAGAAACACAGGTTACTTTGATCCAAATATTCAACCTATGGCTAGTGCGTTCGCTATTCGTAATGCCATAAAAAACAAAGAAGATATCTCTACAAGTACTCCTATGTCTGACGTATTGAATACTTCAAACTATGTCACAATGGATTACTTTTATCCATACATCAAAACATTCTTAACAATGACACCTTCTTCTACACTATCTAAATATTTTTTAATTACAGAAGGTATTGAAAATCATTTAAAGAAATGTGCAGAACAAAGTGAAACCTATGAAGAATTCATGGAAAAAGCTGTTACATATCGTTATACAGCATCAAAGATCAGAAGATGTCTTGTACATTTGATGATGCAAGTAACAAAAGAAGATGTGAAGCAATTAGGAAGACCTTCTTCTATTCGTGTGCTTGCGTTTAATGATGTAGGTAGAGAATGGTTACATACAAAAAGAAAATCTGAATTAAATGTAGCTTCTAGATTTGCCGATTTACCAAAAGAGTGGAGAGAATTAGAATTCAAAGCTACACAACTTTATACAAGTGTACTAGATGAAAAAGAAAGAAAACGTATCTTAGATCTAGAGATCAAAGGTGCACACTATTTGAAAGGATAATGATATGACAACGATCAATACAATATTAGGAGATATCACAAAAGTAGAAGGATATGACGCTATCGTCAATGCCGCAAATACTTCATTACTCGGTGGAGGTGGTGTAGATGGCGCAATTCATAGAGCAGCTGGTCCTAAACTATTAGAAGAGTGTGAAACATTAGATGGTTGTAATGTTGGCGAAGCCAAGATCACTTCAGCTTATAACATTCCATGTTCCTATATCATCCATACAGTTGGTCCTATTTATTATGGTGAGGGTAGTGAATCCAAACTTCTACATAACGCATACTACAATTCATTAGATCTTGCGAGAAAGAAAGGTATTCGTAAGATTGCGTTCCCTTCTATTTCTACAGGTGTCTATAGTTATCCTTTGAAAGAAGCATCATCAATAGCTATACAAACTGCATTAGATTATACAAAAGAATATCCTGATGCATTTGAAGTAATCACATGGGTATTATTTGATAAGCATACAAAATCTATTTATGATCAAACATTAGAGGAATTATCATGAAAATACAAAAGATAAAAGATAAAGAAATCAATCATATTCGTTATTGTAAGATTCAATTCATTGATCAAGCAATTAGTTGTAGTTTATGGATTCCTTCTAAAGAACATTCTAGAACTAAGAAAACAATTAGTTTAGATTACGCAAATGATGAATTAGTAATTTATGATCCAACAGATTTGATTCCTGAAGATATCAAAGGTGATGATATTTATACGTATTTACTAAATCTATTAAATAGTCTCATCAATGATGATATGTATTTCTTACAATCCATTGAAGATAAACTAACAAAGATGGAGGATGCTTTGATCGTTAAAAATGATAATGAATCTTTTGAATCTAATATCTTTCAAACTCGTAGAACAATCAGAACATTTCATTCTTACTACAATCAATTAACAGAAATCATAGAAAGTATTTCTGAACATTCTAATCAATTTGATTCATTAGATAAACGAATTAATCGTTTATCTAATTATACAGATCACTTATCTGAATATTCTTCAGAATTAAGAGATATGCATCACACTAAGATTGAAACAAAACAAAATCAGATCATGCAGTTGTTGACTATCGTAACAACGATATTTATGCCACTTACATTGATTACTGGTTGGTATGGCATGAACTTTAAGATCATGCCAGAACTAGAAACAGATAATGGATATTTTGTTGTGATTGGTATCTGTGTAGCTATTATATTATTTGAGTTTTATTACTTTAAAAAGAAGAAATGGTTTTGAGGTATTACTATGATCTATCCATCATTTTTAAAACAAGGAGATACGATTGGTATCTCAGCACCAAGTGCAGGTGTAGGAAGAAAATTAGATAGTTTTGATTTATCTTTAGAAACGTTAAAGAAAAAAGGATTCAACATCAAAGAAACAGAACATGTTAGAGTAAATGATTCTAGAGGTGGCTCTGCCAAAGAAAGAGGAGATGAGCTCAATCAATTATTCAAAGACAATGATATTGATTTTGTGATGTGCGCAGCTGGTGGAGATTTTTTAAATGAAATGATTCCTTATATCTCATTTAACACATTAAAGAAACATCCTAAATGGATCATGGGAGCATCTGATCCTACAAGTATCCTTTATCCATATACAACTCTATGTGATGTAGCTACGATCTATGGATGTAATGCTGGAAGTTATGATTTAAGACCACTTCCTAAATTTCTAAAGAACAACTTAGAAATCATTCAAGGAAACTTAATAGAACAAACAAGCTTTTCTAAATATCAAAGCGATAAGCCTTGGGAAGTAGAAGGTTATGTTCCAAATACAAAAGTCACTTACAAAGCTACTGTAGATGATCTAGAAGTGGAAGGTAGATGCATTGGTGGTTGTATCGATGGTCTAAAAGATATCATTGGTACAAAGTTTGATGGCACAAAGAAATTCATTCAGAAATATAAAGATGATGGATTCATTTGGTATTTTGATAACTTCGCATTAAGTGCTGAAAACTTATATCGTACTCTTATCCAAATGAAGTACGCGGGATGGTTTGAATATACAAAAGCTATTATTGTAGGTAGAACATTGATTGAATCAAGTGAAACTGGAATGAGCTATGAGGAAGCACTACAAAATATCACTGAAGATATTCCACTCATCTATCAAGCAGATATTGGTCATACTAGTCCTAGTATGACTATGATCAATGGTGCAATCCTCCATCTTTCTTATCATGATCATAAAGCTTCATTAAAATTTGAATGTAGATGAAAAAAATCTCCAGTACGGAGATTTTTTGTTGTTACTGATTATTTTTTCAGATCCATAATCCGGCGATAATATTCATTCAATCGAACCAAACTTCTCATTTTTTGATACTCTGTTTCTGATGCCTTCCATTCCATTTTGAATTCAGGATCTTTTAGTTCTTTCTCTAAAGTTTCTCTCCAATTTTTCATAACCTTCACCTGATATTATGATAACTTAATTCTATTATTTTGTCTTTCTAAGATTATGTACACCAACTACCATCAATATTGCACCTAATACTGCTACTGCCATACCAACATATAATGTGGCCCTAACCGATAATACGCTTAATAAGATTCCACCAATGAACGAAGCTAACAAACCACCTATTGTACCTGCAGCACCCATGATCGTTTGACCTTGGTTACGATCTCCACTATCAATATATTGATCTGCGAAGTAAACAGATGCTGGAACAACGATAGCGTAAGAGAACATTTGAAGTATCATTGCGAAGTAATAAACTGTCATATTCGGTGCAACCAAGATCAAAATATCTTTAATTGCCCAGGAAATCGCAGCTACTATCATGAGTGTATCAATACGGAACTTCTTCAATAAGTATACAAACGCAAACATTGGTGGTAATTCTACTAATGCTTGAATAAATGTAGCTGTACCTTGACTTCCTGCATCTCCTCCAATTGCTTCAACGATATTGATCATATAGTTATTGATCAACATATGTGTAAAGAACAATAAGATCAAAGCTAATACAACTAACATGATATTAGAATATTTCTTAAAGAAAGCAGTATAAGAAACCTTTGATTCTTCTTTGACTTCTTTTGTTTCTACTTCATCTTCAGGAACCTGTAATGTCGCAATTACGATTACATCCAATACTGCCATAATAAGTAACCAGATTGGAAGAATTGAAGCATCTTTAAAATTAATCAATTGGCCAATGATAAGTGCCGCAATCGCATAAGCTGCAGATCCTACGCCTCTACCTAATCCATAGTTGATCTTAAATCCAACCTTTTCATAAATGAACGCAATAGAATTCAAATATGGAATTCCAATCGATGCACACGCAAATCCAACAACAGCCAAAACCATCATAAATGCTGATTCACCAGGAATAAACATCATCAATGCATAACATACGATTGCGATAGCTAATGTAAATAGAATATATTTCTTTTCATTCCATTTCTTTGATTTATCTACGATAGGAGCCATTGTTGTTTGTCCAATTAGCGCAATGATATTCACCAATGTCAATAGGATTCCTATCACAGAAGTATCTAGTCCTTTATACTGCAAATAATTATTCGCAAAGCCTGCAGTACCACAAACTAGAAAGAAGTAGAAGCAATTAATGAGCGCATACTTCAAATTTAGATTCTTATATTTCATATCTACACCTCAATATTCTTATCTATATTGTATACGCTTACATCGAAGAAATATATACTGATACAAACATTGGAACATTA
>CAVCCE010000085.1:0-6543 GCA_963600555.1 Duodenibacillus sp. | reverse complement strand
ATTCCACAGTACGGTGGAATATAGTTCTCCCACGTAGGACTTTTCGCATACAAGCTTTTCGATACAACTAGATAGTTATAGTCACCATAAAATGATTTCTTGTTATCCGTTTTCAAATCACTTAACGTCACTTTTAATTCATAACATTTAAAGATTCCTTTTGAATCCATAGTTAAATAATCAACGATTTCATTTCCATGACCATCTTTTTTAAAACCTATCGTCACTTCTTCACAACCATATTCTCTTTTATTACGACTCACTTCATCCAAAGCTTTTTCTAATTCTAATGTTTCTTTTGTCTTAGCCATACTATTCCTACAATAAATCTCTATCACTAGATATCATCAATACATTTTGTCTTTCAAATGTATTACAATCTTCTTCACATGGAATCATGATCGTATGTTTAAAATACTTTTGTAGTGTCTTACGAAATGAATTTCCATTTTTCGCAAATGGTCCACTTAAAGCAGTCGTTACATTGACCATATAGATTCCATTCTCTTTCAATGATTGATAAATAACTTCAGTATCTGATTCATTCCTACCTTGATCTTTCTTTCCAATAAAAGCATCATTCACTATAAGATCATATTTCTTATCATTCTCATTTAAATACTGAATACCATCCTCATTCACGATATGTAATCTCTTAGATTCTGATTCTTCTAATTCTCTTAAACCAAAATATTCAAACGCAACAGAAATGATATCTGTATTGATTTCAGCTACTGTTATTTCAGAACTAGGATAAGTATGTACATAATACTTTGGATACGCAAAGCCTCCACCACCGATCAAGAAAGTATCTTTGATATTCTCGTTAATATGAAAGGCATAAGAAAATCTTTGCATATAAGGAAATACAAGATCATATTTTCGATCCGGATCCAAATACATTCCTGATTGTAATGTATCATTCATTTTCAAAAAACAAACCGCCTCATCATCATAAACAGTATCTACGACTCTCAACGTTCCATTTTCTGTTCTCTTTTTATAAATCACATTATCTGACATGAATATATTTTAATACATCTTCTACGATGTTGGAATCATCCAACATTGTTACATACCCCATCAAAGTATCTGCTTTCTTCTTCAACATCGAAGCATGAGGATTTACATATGTTCTGCACTTATATTTCGCATTCTTGGCTTCCTGGATCAGATTTACTGCACTAGAATTCCCATCCAACGCTAATAGAATAGAATCTCTTCTCTTAAATATTTCATACGCAATTGATTTATATGTACCCATTCTACTAGGTTCTATTGCGACACGAATATAAACATCTTCTTTTTGAAGTGTCATATATTCATTCTTATTTATATTTGATGGAACAAATGCATACACTTCAAACTTTCCTTGATTCTTCTTCAACAAGTATTTCTCATATGCCTTTAAGGAAGAACCAATCACAAATAAAACTCGTTTAGGATCACATTCATTCAATAAAGCATCAATCAATCGACAATACTCTTTCTTCATCTTTGTGGAATGCATATCATTATTAAAGCTACCACCACAAATAATGATTGGTTTCTTGTGTTCTGGTAATTCTTTGATTTGTTCTTTTAATACTTCTAATGAATCATATATTTCTTTTTCTTCAACCGAATCATCTTGTACGACATATTCATTCATTCTCTTTGTATAGATTTCTTCCATTGATATTTTCTTTAGTAGTTTATTCAATTCTTTTTCTTTTCTACTAAAATCATTCATTGCACTTTCAATGATATGCTTTTCAACATTACACATCTTTTGTTGATCTTCTGTTGTAAGATCTAATAACTTTTCTAAACTTAATTGTTCATCAATAGAATTTGTTCCATACAAAGCTCCACCATCACTTCCTTGTACACAAGAAACACCATGGTGAAGATATTGTTTTAAAGGATATAAAGATACATCAGATAGATTATTCAAACGTATATTCGATGTCATTTGAAATTCCAACACAACATTTCTATCATTGATATATTTCATTAATTCCTTTCCTTTTTTACTAGAAAGATTCGCAGTATATAATCCATGTCCAATACGAACTCTAGGCATTTGTTGTCCTTCAGATAATGATTGTTCTACACAATGGATACTGTTATATACATTATCTTTTAATGAATCATTTTCACCAGCATGAATTCTCAACACAAAAGAAGGATCATAGGAAGCAATCTTTGTTAGTTGTTTGATCAATGGTTCTAATTCACGAATATCATTGATTTCTTCACCAACGATGTCACTTCCAGCAACGTATGGATCTAACATGACACCATACAATGCTTTTAGATTTTCTTCATAATTATTTGTTTTTACCGCATCTCTAACGATCGTTAAAGGAATACGTCTAAACGAGGCAAGAAAACGAATCATGACTCCTGTTTCTTGATAGATCGTTGGCATGACTTCATGTACTTCTTTCAACATATCGATAGCACCATTTCTTTTTACCAAAGTCGTATCTGATATCTCTGTATAGTAGATTCCATTCTTTTGGTACATCCTCGCTATCCACAATAATTTATCTTGTAGTAAAGAATTCTTATGGTAGATAGGATGTCGTTCATCTAACTTCATCTGTTTTAAAGTATCTACGATATCTGAATCAGGAATCTCACTGATTCTTTCATCACTCACTTCATAATCAGATTTCATTCCTTTTGTGAATACATAGCGATATAAATACACCTTCTCTAGATTTGTAAAAACTGCCTGTCCATCCTTCATAACAGCTAAAGAATTACGAATCCTAGGAATGTTATAAGATGCATTTTCAAGATTATTTAAAATAAGATCTCTAAAATTGATAAATGTATTATCATCAATTTTTCTATCCAAATATTTACCTTGTAGTAAAGAATCTTTAAACTCTTTCTCTACTTCTTTTCTTTGTTTCTCAAGATATTTTTCTTGTTTAGATGTACATCTTAATTTTAATTTCTTGATGTAATACAAAGGATAACGAATCTGATGTTTGATACCTAATGCTATCAATACATCTCCTTGTAGATTCGCATTCATATGTGTATGAAGATCCGTATGAAACTTATTATCTTTTAATATAAAAGTCTTTACGATCGTCTTCTTAAAGTCTAAATGATAATGTTTTGTTTGTGACATCAATGTCTTTGATATCGCTGGAATAGAAGCTTTTCTTTCAATTCTTCCATCAGGATAGATATTCGCTACTTTTGTATCCTTCATATGAAAGATATAAACTAGATTTCCTTCATCATTATAATAACAAGGAATCTCACCTTCTATGATCTTCAAACCATTTGCATCAAATGAAATATCTAGATCACACATCTTGGAAAGATTCGTTATCAAGTTACCAGTTGTATGATTTGGTGTACGTAATTGATAATACATTCTCTTATTTTCCATATATAGATCAACAATAATATCTTTCTCTTGGTCTAAATAAAAATGTGTAAAATATTCCATAGATACCTCCAGTGTTTGTGCTATTCTACGCCTTACTAACAAAAAAAGGAAGGAATAATTTTCCCTTCCTCATAAATTACTTAATGATTGGTTCTAACCATTGTTCTGGATAATCTTCATATCCAAGGATCTTACAAACAGTAGATGCAACGTTAGCTAGACCGAAGTCACCTTCCTTGCATTCTGTTCCTTCTGGTCCATTGTATACTGCGAATGGTACAACAGCTAAGGAATGAGATGTCTTAGGGTTGCCCTTCTTATCTACCATTTCATCTGAGTTACCATGGTCAGCCATAACAAGTAATGTATAATCATACTTCATACAAGCATCCATGATTCTTCTCAAGTTAAGGTCTACAGATTCAACACCAATGATAGTAGCTTCATAGTTTCCTGTATGGCCTACCATGTCACCATTTGGATAGTTACATCTGATGAACTGATACTTACCTGAAGCAATTGCTTCAACCATCTTTTCAGTTACTTCTGTAGCCTTCATCCAAGGCTTTTGATCAAATGGAATTACATCTGATGGTACTTCTTCCCAAACTTCTAATTCATCTGAGAACTTATCTGATCTATTACCATTCCAGAAATATGTCATATGACCAAATTTCTGTGTTTCACTTACAGCATATGAATGAACACCCTTCTGCACTAAGAATTCAGACATTGTATGTTCGATGTGTGGTGGTTCAACCAAGAAGTTCTTTGGTAAATGGAGATCTCCATCATACTGAAGCATACCAGCATAGAATACCTTTGGCTTCTTGACCATATCAAACTTATCAAAAGTATCCATATAGTCAAAGCACTTAGAGAATTCAACAGCTCTATCACCTCTGAAGTTATAAAGAATTACAGAGTCACCATCATCAATTGTACCAACTGGTTCATCACCATTCGCTACAACAAATCCTGGAAGATACTGGTCTGTATAGTTTCCTTCAGCTCTGTAAGTTTCAATAGCTTCCTTACATGAAGCAAACTTTCTACCATCACCCATTACATGGATATGCCAGCCTCTTTCAACCATAGACCAGTCAGCTTCATAACGGTCCATAGTAATTTCCATACGTCCACCACCAGAAGCGATGCAGCCATGGAATGTATCATCATTCAATTCATTGAATACTTCTTCTAATTCATCAACATACTGTAATGCACTTGTTTCAGGAACATCACGTCCATCTAATAATGCATGAACTCTAACTTCCTTGATTCCTTCTTTCTTAGCTTCTTTGATCATCGCAATCAAATGAGAAATATTGGAATGTACATTACCATCAGATAACAAACCAACAAAATGAAGTTTACCATTATGATCTTTCAAATAATCAACAGCGCCTGTCCAAGCACTTGACTTGTAGATATCTCCACTTTCAATAGATTCATTAACAAGCTTAGCACCCTGAGAATAGATCTGACCACAACCTAAAGCGTTATGACCAACTTCAGAGTTACCCATATCATCATCGCTTGGTAGACCTACCGCAACACCACTTGCCTTGATTGTTGTGTGAGGCCACTTTGTCATTAATTCCTCGATCTGAGGTTTGTAGGCATGCATAACTGCATTACCATTGTCTTTGTCAGTCCAGCCTACGCCGTCCATGACAACTAATACTACTGGTTTTGCCATAAAAATATATAATCTCCTTTTTTAGCATTTTAAATATAGCATGTTTTGAATCAAATGACGCATTGAATTCTAAAAAAAGAATAGAAAGATTCGTTCTTTTGATGTAAAAGTTGTGCGTTGATTCAAATATGATATTATTGAACAAAAAGAAGGAAAACATATGAAATATTTAGTTGTATCAGATATTCACGGAGCATTAAGCGGAGCTGAAGCTATCTTAAGAGCCATGGAACATCATCAAATCAAAAATATATTATGTCTAGGTGATATCCTATATCATGGACCAAGAAATGATCTACCTGGAGATTACGCACCAAAAAAGGTCATTCCAATCATGAATTCTCTTAAAAATAACATTATTTGTGTTAGAGGAAATTGTGAAGCAGAAGTCGATCAGATGGTCTTAGAATTTCCATGTATGGCAGATTATAATATCGTTCCATTTGATAGCCATAAAGTGTTTATGACACATGGACATATCTACTCACCAAACAATCTTCCTACTTTGTTAGAAAATGATTGCTTCTTAAGTGGTCATACACATATTCCTACAGCGAAGAAAGAAAATGATATATTCTTATTAAATCCAGGTTCTATTTCTTTACCAAAAGAAGATCATCCAAGAACATATGCCGTATTAACAGATACTGACTTTACTATTTATACATTAGAGCACAAAGAATATATGCACATTGCATTTTAAAAAGGAGATGAATCACTCATCTCCTTTGTTCATATGTGTATATCCGTGCTTCCAGAACGAACTCCTTCTAGATCAATCGTAATGTAATCATAAAGTTATTAATTCTCTTCAGATTTGATCATGTTCTTAATCATTCTGAACAAAATGAGCTTTTTCCAACGCAAAATATACAACTGGAATCAATATCAAATGAATAATGATAGCTGGTAATGTAGATACAAAATACGCTGTAGCCCACATTTGAATCGTATAATTTCCACCCAAAATGATTGCTTGTACGATACCACCAACGACTCTACCAATGATCATTGCGATAACTAGTGATGTATAAACTTTTACTTTATCGTTATTCATCTTTAAGAAATGCATGAACATTCCTGTAACAAATCCATAAACAGGCAATTCGAAGCACATTCCAATTAATGAAGAACCTTGTGGCATACCATATAAAAGATGATTCAAGATAGGACTTAAAACTCCAACAATGATTCCTTCAATAGGTCCAATGACTAGGCCTGTCAACAATGGTGATATATGCATTGGTGAAAATAGAACACCACCATTAGGAATCATACGAATGACAGGTGGCAACACTAATCCTAAGGCAAGCATCATCGCTGTCATTGTTAAACGTTTTGTATTTTTCAACTTATTTCTCCTTCAATTATTTTTCTTACTTCTTCTATTGATAGATTCTTTTCATCTGCAATCTTAGCGAGATCTTCATACTCCAACTTTTCT
>CAVCCE010000084.1:0-6685 GCA_963600555.1 Duodenibacillus sp. | reverse complement strand
ACACCATATACTACATTAGAGATATATGGCATATGTTTTGGATCAATATCTTTCTTTTCTCTCATGATCAAAGATGCATAACCATTTTTCGAAAAAACTTGATATAAGATTTCTAATGCTTCTTTTCTAGTATTCATAGTACCCCTTTAATCTAGTGTCATTGGATTCACATCAATCTTAATTGCATTTAGGTCCAATTGTGGATTTTTTAATAATTCTTTTAATGCATGACGCATCTCTTCTAGATTCTTTCCCTTTAAGATCAAACGATTACGATAACGATCTTTGATTTTCAACAATGAAACAATACCAATCACCTTGAAATTTCCTGATAGTCCATTTTTAATTTGAAGTGATGTACTATCAACCTTGGATTGATTGATTCCTGAAACAACAATAGAAATCAAATACGTATAAGGTGGATATTGACCTGCTTTACGGAATCGCATCTCATTTTCAAAAAAGCGAATATAATCTTGTTGTTTTACACATTGGATCACAAATTGATTTTGATCATATACCTGTATCAAAACTTCACCATTTGATTGTGATCTTCCACTTCTTCCACTTGCTTGCATCAATAAATCAAATGTCATTTCTGCACTACGAAAATCTGTACGATTCAAACCTTCATCACCATTTAATATACCAACCAACGTTACATCAGGGAAATCTAACCCCTTTGCAATCATCTGTGTACCTAACAAAATATCTGCTTCATGATTTCCAAATGCTTTTAAGATCCTAGCATGAGAATCTTTGCGTATCGTAGTATCTGCATCCATGCGTAATACTTTATGGCTAGGAAACATCTCCTTTACTTCTTGTTCTAATCGTTCTGTACCATACCCAAAGGTTGTAAAACCTTCTCTACTTCCACAATGTGGACATATCTTAGGAACATATAATTCTGTTCCGCAAGTATGACATTTCATCTTTTTGATTTGTCTATGATAACTCATTGCTAGATCACAATGTGGACAACGTATTACTTCATTACATGCCTTACATCTTAATTGCGTATGAAAACCTCTACGATTTAATAACAGAATGATCTGTTTATTAAGAGATAATTGTTCATTCATTTTTTCTTTTAATGCATTTGAAAGAATAAAAGATTCACCATTTCTAATTGCTTGATTCATTTCAATGATTGAAATATTAGGAAGTGTTTCGTTTACACGTTCCTTCATATTAATTAGATGATATACATTTCTTAAAGCTCTAGCATAAGAATCTAAAGATGGTGTGGCAGAACCTAATATCACTTTACAATGATGATATTTTCCTCTTTGAATTGCGATATCACGTGCATGATATGATGGTTGGATATCTTGTTTATAGGATGCATCATGTTCTTCATCCATAATGATCAAGCCAAGATTTTCAAATGGTAAAAAGACTGCACTTCTTGTACCCACGACGATCTTAGCCTCTCCACTTCTTACCAATTTCCATTGTTCATATTTTTGTTGAGGATTCAAACCAGAATGATAGATTGCTAGGGAGTTTGTAAAACGTGAAGATACCCTTTCTATCATTTGTGGAGTCAAGGCAATTTCTGGAACTAAGATCAATACTTGTCGTCCTTGTTGTATCTGATGATTCGCTAATTGCAGATAAACTTCTGTTTTTCCAGAACCTGTAACACCATGTATCAAATAAATAGGATCATTACTCTCCTCAATATCTTTAATAGCTTTTAATTGATTTTCTTTTAATGCATAAGGTTGTTTCATGATTTCAGAAGAAATCATTTCCCCACTCTTTTCTTTTTCAAATTGAATCAAAACTCCTTTTTCAATTAATGCATGTGGAATCGTTTTAAACTTTTGTCTAAGTTCACTATATTTCACTTCTCCTTTTTCTTGTACATATTGAAATACTTGTAATTGTTTAGGAGTAAGATTTGTTTCAATATCAGATAACTTCACCCATCTTTCACTACTAATATTTTTTAGTTTTCCTTTTGGTTTGATAACAGAAGGCAACATAGCTTGAAAACAAGATATCGTAGTAGATAAAGTCGTTTCCTTCATCCATAAAGATAAATCATGTAATTCTTCATTAATGAGTGGTTCTTCATCAATGATAGAATCAATATATTTCAATTTCATTCCTAATCTTTCATTGATCTGTTCTTCACTTTCATCTGTATAGCAACAATCTTCTGTAAACCCTGTTAATTGTTTCTTGCCAAAAGAAACAGAAACTCTACAGCCCTGCTTGATTTCAATAGTGGATAGATAAGAATATGTCTGATCTAAAGTACGAATAGGATGTTCGATCCAAACTGAAATAATATACATAACTAATATTTTACATGTAATTTAAACATTAAGATACACTTAAGATTTCCTTGAGGTAAAATAGTATTGAAACTAGGAGAAGAATATTATGAAAATCACTAGAAAATATACATTAGGAATCATTGGTTTGGGAAACATGGGAACTGCTATCGCGAAAGGAGCAGTTCGTAAAGAATACATTGAACGTTATCGCATTGGTGTTTATGATCATTCGGAACATGCTAAAAAAGATAGTTTTGTTGAGGGCTTTGATTATTTAACAGATGTAAAAGAACTTGTTAATAATTCTCATATCGTATTAATTGCGGTAAGACCACAACAAATCGAAGATGTATTAGATCAAATAAAAGATTGTGATATCAATACAATTCTATCAATCGTCACAGGTGTATCTATCTCTCATTTACAAGAAAGATTAAATAATGTTCCTATCATTCGTGCAATGCCTAATACTCCATTACAAATCAACGAAGGTGCTACTGCATTATGTAAATCTGAAAATTGTAAAGCAGATGATTATGACTTTATTTTTCAACTATTCTCATCTATGGGAGTTACTAGATCTGTAGAAGAAAAACAGATGGAAGATATCGTAGCCGTTCATGGTTCAACTCCTGCTTATATCTATTACTTTATTCACTGTATCTTAGAAGACGCAAAAGCAAGAGGAATTGACGAAGATGTAGCTAGAGCATTATTGGTACAAACTGTCATTGGTTCTGGGAAACTATTAAAAACACAATCAAATAAACCTCTAGAAGATTTTATCAATGAAGTATGTTCTGAAGGTGGAACAACGATTGAAGCCATTAATTCATTTAAGAAAGATGATATTCAAAAAGTTATTCATAACGCAAATGAGAAGTGCATTAAACGTGCAAAAGAACTTGGAAAATAAAAGAATAGCGACACTATATTGTGTCGCTATTTTCATGCTGTTTGTGTCTTTGCATTAGAGGATGTTTTATCAGCATCCAATAATATCAACTGAATATGATCTTTTGCTTCTTCTGCAATACATGCACATGCATCGGCAATTCTTTCTAAGTTATCTAATAAACTAGAATAACTTACTTGTAAACTTGGATCACATGCCTTGCTCTTAACTCTTTCAAGATGTGCTTTGTGATATTTTCTTTCTTCATTTCTTAAGACATTACGAATCATGATAACTTCTTTAGCTGATTCTATATCACCAGTTTGGATCGCATTCATTGATTTTTTCAAAAGATCTGTAACTCTATCAATACTTGCATCCATTTGTTCACTAGCAATCATTGAAAATGACTTATTCGCTGCACTAGTTTCTTTTAAGATATGATCGATATCTCTACAACGATCAGAGATTCTTTCTAAGTTGTTTGTAACATACAAATATCCAGCTAGCTGTTCAGCTTGTTGTTCTGTAATATTACCATTCGAGAACATCTTTGTAATATAATCCGCAATTTGTCCTTGAAGAGCGTGTACCTGTTTTCGTTTTCTATGGAATGTTTTAAATTCTTCAGAATCTTTTCCATGATGTAAAGCATGTTTTAAATCATCTAAAACTTCTACTGTATCCATTCCTAAACGAACACTTTCTTCAGATACCAAATACATCGCAACCATTGGTTGATCCATAACATGTTCATCAAGGTACTTAGGTTGATCTTCCTTAGTAGCTTCTTCTTTTCCATCTGGAATGATCGTAGTAACGATCTTTACCATTACGCCAATCAATGGTAACCAAACTAATGTACATACAATATTAAACAATGTATGAGCATTCGCAATCTGTCTAGAAATAATATCTACTTCATTTCCTTTTGGTGAGATAAAAGTTACAACTTTTACAAACAAAGGAATGATCATCATAAAGACGATACTACCTGTGATATTAAAGATACTATGTGAAATAGCTGTTCTTTTAGCGTTTTTACTTTGACCAATAGAAGCTAATAAAGCAGTAATCGTAGTTCCAATGTTATCTCCTAAAAGAATAGGGATTGCCCCTGCTAAACCAATAACACTAGAAACTCCATCTGGTCCTACTTGGGAAGCAAAATTTTGTAATACCGCAATCGTCGCTGAGGAACTTTGTACAACTAATGTCATACCTGCACCTAGCAACAATCCAAGAAATGGAATATCTTTAACTTTATTCATAAGATCTAAGAAGAATGCACTAGAAGCTAAAGGTTTCATAACAGTTCCCATGATTTCAATTCCTTCAAATAATAAACCGAATGAGAAAATCGCTAAACCAATATTTTTAACTCTTTCATTCTTGGAAACAAAATTCAAGATAAATCCAACAAATATGATTGGATAAATATAATCTGATAACTTAAATGCCATCAATTGTGCAGTCATTGTAGTACCAATATTAGCACCAAAGATAACTGAAATAGCTTGTGGCAATGACATCAGTCCAGCAGATACAAATCCAATTGTCATTACTGTAGTTGCAGAAGAAGACTGTAATACAGCAGTAACCAGCGCACCTGCTAAAGCTCCCATGATTGGATTCTTTGTTAAAAATCCTAATATACTTTTCATCTTCTCCCCTGCAGTTTTCTGCAAAGCATCAGACATACTATTCATTCCATATAAGAATAATGCGAGACCACCTATTAAACCAAAGAATATCTTTACATTTTCATTCATACATTTCCCTCTTTGTTAAGAATATGTTAAATGACAAATAGACTCCCTTCTAGCAAGGTCTTTTAAAGTTTATGTAAAATCCATGTAAAATGAGACATTTTACATGTCTCATTCATTGATCTTACAAGTTGTATATGTACCTGAATCATTCATTTGGCAATTCAAGAGAGTATTTTCAGGTAAAATTATATTAACAATTGGAGAAGAACCACAATCTACATATGTTAAATTTTTGTTAGAAGATAAATCGATTTCTGTTACTCCAGAATTTGTAATTGTTAAACTTTGAAGGAGTGGGAAATATTCAATTCCCTTTAAACTCGTCAAAGCAGTATCTTCTGGTACGATGATCGCAATAACCGAATTTCTTTCTTCCGCTGATAAAGAACCATCTCCATTTTGATCAAAACTTTTTAAGATATAACTTCTAAATAGTGCATCAGGAAAAGTAGCTTCATCAACTGCTAATAACGCTTCTGTTTCTTCTACTTCATCTGTTTTTGTTTCTTCAACAACACTACTTGTTTTTTGTGTATCATTCTTCATAAACAATCCAATACACGCAACAACTAGACCAATACACATAAAGAACAAAATGATCTTAATGATCTTATTTTTTCTTTTTGCGTTTTCTTTTTGAAGATGGATTACATGCATAGCTTGTGTTTCTGCAGGCATATCACGATCAATATGAATGATACCAGTATCTTCAAAGATATCTCTATCAGTCTCACTCATTGCGTTAATTGCTTGTGTGAATTCTTCTTCACTTGGTCCATCATTGATTTCTTCTTTTATCTCTGAAAAATCAAGAAAATCATCTTCTTCATTTGTCTTTAGTCTTTTATCATCCATATATCACCTTTTGAAAATGGACTGTTTCCAGTCCATCATTACCATGCTACATAATAATCAGTTGTACCAGCAGGACAACCAGTATCTAATACGATACAAGCACCTTTAGAACAAGAGAAAGTCGTGCCTTGAGGCATATCACTAGCCGCAACGACATAATATTCACCATCTCTGTAGAAACCTTCAGAATCCAATGTCCAAGTTGGTGTTAGATAGTGATATAAAACATTTGAAGAATAATATGTTTCTCTTCTTCCACCATAATAGTTGACTCCTGAAGCTTTTGTAAGCGTACCAGTAGAACCAAAACTAGCATAAACAGAAGAATAATCTTCTGTAGAAACTACAGGTGCAGGTGTCTTTTCATCTTTTAACTGATCTTTTAGCACATAGCCTGTAACACCATCTGTCTCTACTTCATAATATTCATATTCATTTGTACCAATCACATGAATTTCATCATCAGTAGTCTTTGTTAACAAAGTAGTAGATTCTGCTTGTGGTAATTGTTTGATTTCAATATCACCATCCGCATACTTTGTTTCATCTACATCATCAAAAATCGTTTCAACATTACTAGTTAACTTATTCAAGCTCACATAACCAACTTTACCACTTGGAGTAATGACTTTACATAATTCACCACTCGCACTGATTAGTTGAATCTGCGTACCTTTTGTATCTGTTTCAATCGTAGAAGAAACATTACTTTCATCAGACAAGATATTAGCATCTGTCTTTAAATACATCGTTTGTTTTTCTGTATCTACTAATTCTGTAAAATCAGTTTTTGTATTTTTTGTATATGACTGAGCATCACCAAATTTAAAGTTACCACTTGCATCAAGTTGAACACTTGATAAGAAGAGAAC
>CAVCCE010000083.1:0-6690 GCA_963600555.1 Duodenibacillus sp. | reverse complement strand
TAGTAGTGAACAATTAAAAGGTGTTGATTTCTTATTATCTGCTGGTGACCAAGTTGAACGTGATACAAATGAAGATCAGTATAGTTACTATTTAAATCATGAATCACTATATGATCTACCAGTCGCAACAAATGTAGGTAACCATGATTCAGGTTCTTCTGCTTATGATGAACATTTTAATGTTCCAAACGAAAGTGCTTATGGTAAGACAGCTGCTAGTGGAGATTACTACTTTGTTTATAACAATGTATTATTCATGAATCTAAATAGTAATAATCTTTCAACTAATGAACATAAACAATTTATGGAAGAAGCTATTGAAGCTACTAAGAATCAGAACATTACTTGGAAGATCGTTACATTTCACCATTCAATCTATTCTGTAGCTTCTCACGCAACAGATGATGATATTCTTCAAAGACGTGAACAATTGGCTCCATTATTCAAAGAATTAGATATTGACGTTGTATTAATGGGCCATGACCATGTATATTGTCGTACATATATGATGGATGGTACAACTCCAATGACAGATGCATCTATTTATGATAATGCAGATTATTCATCTATCACAAATCCAGAAGGTATCTTATATGTAACTGCTAACTCTGCATCTGGTTCTAAGTACTATATGTTACAAGATGCATCTTATGAATATGCTGCAGTTAAGGATCAAAGTAAAAAGCGTAATATTTCACGTGTAAATATTTCTGATGATCAATTTACAATCACTACTTATACGATTGCTGAAGATGAATCTGGCAATCAAACAATGAGTGTTTTAGATACATTCACAATCAACCATAAACAGTCTTATAACATTACTGTTGATGAAGCAGAAAATGGTACAGCTAGTGCTGATCTAACAAGTGCTATTTCTGGTAAGACAGTTACATTGACTGCTACAGCTAATGATGGTTATGAATTTGCTGGTTGGGAAGTAGTTAGAGGTAATGTTACAATTGATGAAAATAATCAATTTGTAATGCCTGAAGAAGAAGTTGAAATCAAACCAGTATTTAAGAAGTTAGATGATTCTTCTAAGTCAGATGATAGTTCATCTAAGTCAGATGACTCTTCATCTAAGACAGATGATAGTTCTTCTAAGAAATCATCAACACAACCTAATACAGGTGATACTTCAAATATCTTACTATTTGGATCTATCTTAGGGATTGCTAGTATTGGTGCAGTTATCTTTGGTGTCATTCGTAAGAAGGCATAATAGAATAACAAATAGGTAAATGAAAACAGCTTATCGATGAGGATAAGCTGTTTTTAAGTGTTATTAGATAAGTTTGAATTGTTTCCACTTTTCATTCTTGATACGAATGATAAATAGGATAGCTCTTGCACACCAGTCAATGCACATCGCAAATGCGATACCAATGACTCCCATATTTAATAAATAAGCTAGTAGGTAAGATAATACAAGTCTTACACAGATCGTAGCGAAGATAGAAACATACATCGTGTATTTGACATCTCCTGCAGCTCTTAAGCCACTTCCAATGCAGTTGAATGGTGATACAAATGCACAGAAGATGTTATGGATCAATACAAGGATGAATGTTAAGGATTTAGCTTCTTGTGAGATACCTGTAAATGTTAAGAATAGTGGTGTTAAAGCTAATGTTATAGCACACCATACAACTGCGATTGCCATCGCAATCTTTGTAAGATGTTTGAAGTAGTATTCAGCTTCATCAACTTTATTCGCACCCATTGTTTGACCAATGACAGTAATGAATACTGGATTCATTGCTTGACCGGATAGTGCAGCGAGTGACCAAATGGATTGTGCTACGCCATTTGCGGCAATTTGATAAGTGCCAAATAGTGCTACGATAGATGATAGAGCTACTTTAACGATCTGGAATACTGCACCTTCTAATGAGTTAGGTACCGCAATGACCATGATGCTTTTGATGAGTTTTCCATCAATCGTAAAGATATCTTTTAAATCATAAGATACTTCATTATCTTTCTTAGAACATAAGTAAGAAATAATGATTGCTGAGAATACATAAGAGATGAATGTAGGCCAAGCAACACCCGCAACACCTGCTTTTAGAATAAATACACCAATGTAGTTACCTACGACATTGATCAAGTTTGTGATGATTGATACATACATCGTTACCTTTGTTTTACCCATTGATCGAAATGAGGATGCTCCTGCATTGTAGATAGCTAATGCAGGGTAGGATAATGCAGTAATCGTTAAGTATGTTAAACAAGCATCCATAACCGATTGTTCTACTTTACCAAATACAAGAGATAACATCTGGTGTTTGAATAGTAATACAAATAATAATATTCCTAAGGAAACAAGTACAGAGAATGTTAATAGCTGAGAAGCAGCTTTATTAGCATTCTTTTTATCATCTTTCCCAAGATATTGAGAGATGATGACAGCTCCACCTGAGGCAAGAGCAGTAAAGATATAAATAAATATCGTATTGAAGTTATTGACCAAAGATACACCTGATACTGCATCTTCTCCAGCGTGCGATACCATGAATGTATCTGCCATTCCTACAACAAGAATTAATAATTGTTCAAACAATAATGGAACAATCATTTTTCTTAGATCTTCTTTTGAAAACATTCGATTCATAAACTTACTCCTTTATCTATGTATAAGTTTAATGAATCTTATGGAATGAACAATTCAAATATTGTTTGATAATCATTAGTTTTTCTAATTAAACATGTAATTTAGGAAATACATTATCAAATGTTGTATTGATGACTAGATCAGCAGCATTGTCATATGGTGTAGCATCACGATTGATCAAAACAAGATTCTTTCCACCAAAATAACGTAGTAATCCAGCTGCAGGATAAACAACAAGACTTGTACCTAATACGATCAAAGTGTCAGATGATTGTATTGCTGCAATAGCTCCAGAAAGGACTGCTTCACTTAAGCCTTCTTCATAAAGTACTACATCTGGTTTGACGATTCCACCACACTCACATTTAGGAACACCTGTACTATTTTTGACATATTCAACAGGATAAAAGTGATTACATTTCTCACAATAGTTTCTTAATACGGATCCATGGATCTCATAAACTTTCTTACTACCTGCTGCTTGATGTAATCCATCAATGTTTTGTGTTACGACACCTAAGCTTTTTCCTCTTTTTTCACATTCAGCGATAAATGTATGTACGATATTAGGCTTTGCTTCTAGATGCAACATCTTATCTTTGTAGAATCGAAAAAATTCTTCTGGATTTTCTTCAAAGTAGTGGTGAGAGATGATTTCTTCTGGTGGTAAAGAATATTTTTGATTGTAGAGACCATCCTGGCTTCTGAAATCTGGAATACCACTACCAGTAGATACACCAGCACCTGTAAAGAATACGATGTGCTTAGATTCATCAATGATTTGTTGTAATTGTTGGATACGTTCTTCGAGTGTCATGTTATTTTCCTCCATAAAGTTTTAATAAATGAGAACCAATTTCTTTCATATCTTCTTTGAGAGAATCTGGTTTGATGATTTCAATTTGATCATAGTAGAGTACCAACCAACTTTTTAAAGTAGGTGTAATGGATGTTTTGACGCTAACTGTAAATGATTCTTCATCCATATCGTTTAGAATGATATGATTATCACCAAATTCTTCTAATATACGATTCTCTAACGAAAGATTACATTTAAGCGTGATTGTTGCACCTTTACCATGATACATATTCATACTAGTACGCATGTGATCTTCTAATGAGAATTGAACAGGTGTATCTTTATCATCTGTTACTTGTACATGATCCATCTTATCTAAACGATAATTAGAGAATGATTCATGTTTATGATCATAGAAGACACAATAATATTTACCATTATCACTAACGATAGCGTATGGTGTTAAGTGATAGATCTTATTGTCTTTTCTATATCTTCTTTTTCTTTTGATCGTTAGATCATAATATTGAAATTCAATTGCGGTACAAGAAGATATCGCTGGTAAGATGATTTGAATGTTATTTAAGAATTGATCATTATCTGTTTTAGATGAAGATACATAACATTCTGGAATTAAATTTCTTTGATAGGTACTCAATGAAGAACCAATCTTTTTTGTTAAGAGTTTTGTTTCTGAACTAGAAAAAGCAGGGGAAGAAGAAATATGTTCAATCAATACAAGAGCTTCACTTAAACTAAATGAATGCTTTAAATAATACGCATGTTTCTTTCCTACACGTACATGTTGGATCTGAACACCTGCTTCTGATAAAGATTCAATACATTTGTAGATCGTTCTACGATCTGTAAAGACTTCTTTTGTTTCTAGTTCTGCTATTAAATCAGGTATCGTAATAGGATGGTCGATATCTGTTTGATCATTGAAGAAATGATATAAAGTAGTCATTAATGTATATTGTTTAGCGTGTTCCATAAATTTCTTTCCTTTTTTCTTTATTGTACATTATTTTGTACAGTAAAACTACATTTGAAAGATAAAATACTAGCACAAGGAGAGAAAGAATTATGAAAAAGAGTGATGCATTTTTATTGAATCAAAGTTTTGTTATCTTATCATTTGTTTGTAGTTTAAACGGGAAAGAAAGATTAGGTGTTGTTGTTGCGATATTATCGATAGTATTCTCTCAATATTCTTTAAGTAATCATGTATTAAAAAATGATTGGTTGAAAATTGGAATGATTTCATTTGTGGAATTGTTGGTCTTTGAATTGAGTGGTCTAACGTATTTCTATTCATCTTTATATTTCTTGTCATTATCTTCATTGATCGTTGCGTTTACTTGGAATCATGCAGGATATAAAGCGAAAGCTTATGGAATGAAATGGATGGCTATTGTTGGAGGATTATTCTTATTTACATCATTAGTGGCTCCATATCAAAAGTTTGGCTTCTTTAATACATTATATGTAGTTGTAGTAATCTTCTTACCTAGCAACTTCATGTACTTTGTAAAACAGTATAGATTCATTCATTTGCACAAGAATAGAAATGTGAAGATGAGTGTTGTAAAATAGGGTGTATGACAGAATGGTTGGTACATACATTTATTAAAGATCATGAGAATATTCATGATGATAAAGTTCGATATACTTATGGATTAATGACAACGATCGTTGGAATCATTTGTAATGTATTCTTATGTTTGATCAAGGTCATATCTGGATGGATGATTCATTCTGTAAGTATCATTTCAGATGGATTTAATAATCTATCTGATAGTTTAACGTGTTTGATTACTTTAGTAGGGTACAAAGTAGCGAATAAGCCTGCAGACGAAGAACATCCATTCGGACATGGAAGAATGGAATATATCGTTTCTTTTATCTCATGTATTATTATCTTTATTGTTATCTTTGAATTGTTACAAGAAAGCATCCGTAAGATATTACATCCAGATAATGTGATATTTAATAATACATTATTCGTTCTATTATTAGCTTCTATATTAGTGAAGGTCTGGATGTCTTCTTTTAATAATAAATTAGGGACTAGATTAAATAATCTAGCTATGAAGACTGCAGCACAGGATGCAAAGAATGATGTATTCACAACACTTCTATCTCTTGTAGCTATGGTTTTGGCTTGTGCGTATCCTCAGATTCCATTTGATGGAATTGGTGGTGTTATCTTATCTATATTTTTATTTTATTCAGCATATGGAATGGCAAAAGAAATCATAAGTGCGATTCTAGGTAATCCAATTGATCTACATATGGCTAAAGAAATTGAAGATGAGATATTACTTGAATCTAATATCAAAGGAATACATGATCTGATTGTTCATGACTATGGACCAAATACACATTATGGTAGTGCGCATTGTGAAATGGATTCAGATATGGATTTTATGAAAGCACATGAAATCGTAGACAGAGTAGAAAGAAATATCTTAGAAAAATATCATGTGAATATGACACTACATATGGATCCTTTAGAGAAGGATACAGAACGTTCTTTAGAATTTAAAAAGTTGATCAATGATTCGCTTCATGAATTAGATCCTAAATTAAGTATGCATGATCTAAGAATCATTCCAGGAAAAGAACATGTGAATTTATTCTTTGATGTCGTTGTTCCTTTTTCTTATAAAGGAAAGAATGACGTAATACAAGAAAGCATCGAAAAAGCTTTTGTTGATGAACCATATAAAATACATCTACATATTAATTTTGAACATGGTTTTGTTTCAGAAAGAGGAGATGAAGATGAATAAGATGAAATCTAATCTCTTATTGGCATGTGCTGCTTTTATATGGGGAATTGCCTTTGTAGCGCAAAGTGTAAGTATGGATCATATTGGTCCTTGGACATTTACTTGTATTCGTAATTTTATTGCGGCAGGAACATTGTTTGTTTTAATGCCACTACTAGACAAAGTAACTGGCTATCAAAAGAGTAAAACAAATAAAAAGACATTGGTGATTGGCGGTGTTTATTGTGGTATCGCATTAGCTATAGCTTCTATGTTCCAACAAACTGGTATCATATATACAAGTGTAGGAAAAGCTGGATTCTTGACGGCACTCTATACAGTTATTGTTCCCATCATCTCATTATTCTTAGGAAAGAAATCCAAGTGGAATGTATATGTTGCTGTGGGAATTTCTATTGTTGGGATGTATTTCTTATGCGTGAATGAAGATTTCTCAATTGCGTATGGTGATATCTTGGTGTTGATCTGTGCATTGA
>CAVCCE010000082.1:0-6749 GCA_963600555.1 Duodenibacillus sp. | reverse complement strand
ACCTCACCCTTATCAGGGGTGCGCTCTAACCACCTGAGCTACAGGCCCGCATTTCTCATGGAATGCTCAAGTATAATATCAATTTACTGAGTGACTGTCAAGAAGAAAATGAACATTTTGGTTAATCAGTATCCAAGTTTCTTGTTGACGATATTTTCTAGATGTTCATTATTTATGTAATGTTTTAAGTTCGTATAAAAGATATCAATGACTTTATCATAACTTGCTTGTGCATTGAATCTACCTGAAATATGTGGAGTGATATAGACATTTTCTATATTCCAAAGGTCCATATTTTTGGGGAGTGGCTCATATTCTGTGACATCTAAACATGCGGCAGAAAGATACTTTTCTTTCATTGTTTCTACTAGGTCTTTTGTTACGATTGCAGAACCTCTACCAACATTCAATATCATAGAGCCTTTCTTCATTTTGTGTAATCTTTCATAATCAAATAGATGAATTGTTTCTTTTGTCTCTGGTAATGATAAAGCGACTACATCCATTTTTCCTAATATAGAATCAATTTGATCCATTGTATAAAGTTCTTCTAGATATTCTGGCTTTTCATGTTTCGTTCTACGGATACCGTATACATGTGCACCTAGCGTATGCATGATCTTAGCGTAACGACTACCAATGCTTCCCATTCCTACAGATAAGACATTAAGATTTGAAATCGTAGGTACAGAACCTAGATTTGTCCATTCGTGTTTTGCGGCTACCTTTTCATAATCAAATAGCTTTTTTGTGACAGCTAGCGTACAAGCTAATAGGTGTTCTGAAATTGCGATATCATATGCACCAGAAGCATTTGTTAGAAGAATGTTATCTGGAATATCACAATATGTATTTGCACCTGCAGAATCTAACTGGATCCATTTTGTAGATGTTGTGTCGATCATCTCTTTTTTAGGATTTCCTAGAATGATGTCGATACCAATGAAATCCTCTTTTACGACAGTTGTTTTATCTTTGAATATACATTCAATATTTAAATTTATGAAGTTTTGTTTCATCTCTTCTGTGATAGGTGTTAAAAATAGTGCTTTCATAGTTGCTTCTCCCGACAGAATTATAGTACTGTATGTTTTTTTAACAAGGTTTGTAGTGTAAAATGGAATGGAAAAAGGGAGAACTTTTTATGATGAAACAAATTAAATGGACAAATGTATTGATGTCACTTGCATATGCGGTAGCGGGTGTTTTATTAGTGATATTTCCAAATGAAAGTGGCAATGTAATTTCTTATATCGTAGGAGGTGCCGCAATCGTTTGCGGTATCGTAGCTTTAACAGCTTATTTCTTAACAGATATCAAAGAAACACTTTATAACAATTACTTTGTGATTGGTTTATTATCGATCATCTTTGGATTAGCTATCGTTGTGAAGAAAGAGTTGATTCTTGATTTGATTCCATTTGTATTAGGATTATTGATTGTAACAAGTGGTCTAACGAAATTACATCGAGCTGTGATTGCTTCAAGAATCAAATATGATGCTTATCTTACTTATGCTTTACTAGGCGTTGTTTCTATTATCTTAGGTATCATTGTTATGTTCTTTATGAGTGGAAAGAGTGCTCAAAGCATTATCTTTACGGTCATTGGATGTGGAATGATCTATAGTGGCCTGTCAGATCTATTTATTCAATTTTTCTTGGCGAATAAATTCAATGCTTTCATTAAAGCTTTTAAAGGTGAAACAGATAATGTTGTTGATGTAGATGCTATTGAACAAACAACTGTACCTGAACAACCTGAAGAAACAGAACAACAAGAGGAATCATCAGAACCAACAGATCCTACAAACGAACAATAGTGTGATAGAATATCACGGCGGAGGTTTTTTTGAATGTTTAATGATTGGTTCAGTATAGGACCATTTACGATACATGGTTATGGAGCGATGATTGCGGTAGGAATTCTTGCGGCATCATGGTTGGCTACAAAACAATGTAAGAAGTATGGTCTTGATTATGAAAATATAGATTCCTTTATTATCTTTGTGATCGTTATAGGATATGCATTTAGTAAATTGACATATTGTTTAACGGTATTTGATCAATTCTTATCAGATCCTCTATCTGTATTAGGTAGTGGAGGATGGGTCGTATATGGTGGCGTGTTAGGCGGTATCTTTGCGGCTGTTATCTGGTGCAAGCGGAAGAAATGGAAATTCATGGATTATTTTCCAGTATTGATTCCGTGTGTTGCCTTGGCACAAGCTTTTGGCAGAATTGGTTGTTTCTTTGCGGGATGTTGTGGGGGTGTAGCTACTGATGCGTGGTACGGTGTTCAATTTCCTGCAGGGTCTTTAGCTTGGACAACGACACAAAAGATTGTTCCAACACAATTGATATCTAGTGTAGGTGACTTTTTGATCTTTGCGTTCTTATACTACAATTTGAATAAAGGAAAACATCCTGAAGATACAGGGGCTTGGTACTTGATTCTTTATTCAATGGGAAGATTTGCAATTGAATTTTTTAGAGGTGATTTGATCAGAGGACAGATTGGTCCATTCTCGACATCACAATTTATATCGTTGTTTGTATTTGTTTTAGGTGCTTATCTAATTTGGAATAGACAAAGGAAAGAGGAAAAAGTATGAAAATTGGTATTGCGAATGATCACTCCGCTGTTGCGATGAAGAATGAAGTTTCTGAGTATCTTGAAAGCTTAGGATACGAAGTAGTTAACTTTGGAACAGATACAGATGAATCTGTTGATTATCCACTTTATGGAAAGAAAGTGGCTGAAGCTGTAGCAAATGGAGAAGTTGATAGAGGTGTAGCTATTTGTGGAACTGGTGTAGGAATTGGACTTGCTTGTAATAAAGTGAAAGGAATTAGAGCTTGCACATGTTCTGAGCCATACAGTGCTGAATATTCAAGAAGACATAACAATGCGAATGTTGTGACATTTGGTGCTAGAGTCATTGGACCAGAAACTGCCAAACAAATCGTTAAAGTATTCATGGAAACAGAGTTTGAAGGTGGAAGACATGAAAGACGTGTCAATCAATTGATTGATATTGAAAATGAATATTTCAAGTAAGAATGGTTGAATTCAATCATTCTTTTTCTTTACACATAAAAAAATAAAGGGATAATAATACACAAAGAAAAGAGGTATGAGTTATGTATTACTTAGACATGCACTGTGACACGATAACAAATCTATTACGTATAGCTGATGAAGGCAAAGAATCTGAATTGAGAAAGAATGAATTACACATTGATCTAGAAAGAATGAAGAAATCAAATTATCTTTTACAGAACTTTGCGGTATTCACGCCACTTGGCCATGTAGATGATCCAATGTATTTTGCCTTACGAGCAATTGACAAATACTATGAAGAAATCGAAAAGAATACAGATATCATTAAACCAGTATATTCATATGCTGATATCATGAAGAACAAGGAAGATGGTTTCATGAGCGCAATGTTGACGTTGGAAGAAGGTGCAGTCGTACATAATGATCTAAGAGTATTAAGAGATTTCTATAGACTTGGTGTAAGGATGATTACATTGACATGGAATTATGAAAATGGAATTGCATTTCCTAATTTCACACCTTCTAAAGATCTAGATAGATATGATATGTTAAGACATATCAATGATAAAGATGGTCTAACAGAATTTGGAAAAGAGTATGTAAAAGAATGTAATAAATTAGGAATCATCGTAGATGTATCTCATTTAGGTGATAAAGGATTCTGGGATGTAATCGAATTATCTACTAAACCTATCGTAGCTTCTCATTCTAACGCAAGAAGTGTATGTTCTGTTGCGAGAAATATGAGTGATGAAATGATACTAGCGTTACATAAGAATGGTGGTGTCATGGGTATGAACTATTGTGATGATTTTGTTAGTGATGATAGTGATGGTAGTGTTAAGAATCTAGTGAAACATATCAATCATATTAGAGACCTTGGTTGTATTGAAAATATTGGATTAGGTTCTGATTTTGATGGCATTTCTACAAGAAAAGAAATGGAAGAATGTGGAAAGATGTATGAACTTGTAGATGCATTGAAAGAAGAAGGATATTCTGAAGAAGATATTGAAAAGATTTGTTATAAGAATGCGTTACGTGTTTATGAACAAGTGTTAGTTAAGTGATAATTTGTTATAATAAAACAAATGAGTGAGATTACAAAGTTTAAATTAGCATATGCGATGAGAGAGTGTATGAAGAAAGCAACTGTTGAAGATATTACTGTACGTGCTATCTGCCAACAAGGAAATTTTTCTAGACAGACATTCTATCGTTGTTTTAAAGACAAGTATGAATTGATCAATTGGTATTTTGATCGTATTTTGAATGAGTCTTTTAAAGAGATGGGAAAAGGTACGACGATACGAGAAAGCTTGGTATTGAAATTCCGATATATCAAACAAGAACAATTGTTCTTTCGAGCTGGGTTTAAAAGTGATGAGCAAAACAATCTCACAGATCATGATTTTAAAATGATATTTGCGTTTTATAAAAATCTGATTCATGAAAAGAGTGGAAAATATCCAGATAAAGATACACAAGATATCTTAGAGATGTATTGCCATTCATCAGTGTATATGACAGTAAAGTGGATCATGTATGAACCAGAGAAATCACCTGAGGATCTAGCGAATCTGATGGTAGAAGCGATGCCGTATACATTGTCGGAATTATTTAAAAAATTAGATATTTTAGACTAGGAACATCACAGAAATGTGATGGTTTTTTGAAAAGTTTATGAAAACAGTTTTCATAAATAATGAAAGAATTTACTGAAAAAGAATGAAATTATATTGCAGAGCCAGTGTTGAAGGAATAAACTTGAAACATAAATTTGTTAGAGAACAAATGTGAAGGGGAGGAAATACAGATGGGCAAGTATATCTTAAAACGATTAGCTATTGGTGTATTGACTCTGTTTATTCTTGCGACGATTACATTCTTTCTGATGCATGCCATACCAGGAAGTCCATTTGGAGCAGATAACAAGAGTTTAACTGCAGAGCAGTATGCTGCAATGGAAGCTAAATATAATTTGGATAAACCATTATTACAACAGTACACGACTTACATGGGAAATCTAATTCATTTAGATCTAGGAGAGAGTATTTCAAAGAAGGGTGAACTTGTAGCGGATATTATTCTTAAAAGAGCACCTGTTACAGCTAAGTTAGGTGCATGTGCATTCGTTATCTCTGTTGTTGTAGGCATCACGTTAGGTATCGTAGGTGCCTTAACAAAGAAGAAGTGGATAAATGGATTGATTACTTTCTTAGCAACGATGGGAGTATCACTTCCAAGCTTTATCGTAGCAATCCTATTGATGATATTCTTTGGCGTTAAATTAAAGTGGTTCCCACTACTTGGACTAAGTAACGCAAAGAGTTACGTATTACCAACGATTGCCTTAAGTATTGGACCTATCGCAATGGTTACTCGTTTAACAAGATCTTCTTTGAAAGATGTAATGAACAAAGACTATATCATCCTAGCTAGAAGTAAAGGTACAGGAGATATCGCAGTTATTATCAAACATGCGTTAAGAAATGCATTATTACCTGTCATTACATATTGCGGACCATTATTTGCGGGACTTGTTACAGGTAGTTTCGTAGTTGAAACATTATTTACGATTCCTGGAATAGGAAAAGAATTTACAAGTTCTGTAACGAACAGAGATTATCCGATGATCATGGGATTAACAGTGTTCTTAGGGGCTATCGTTATTGTCATGCAACTAGCGAGTGATATCGTAGCGGCACTTGTTGATCCACGTATCAAGGTGAAGAGTTAGGAGGGTGAATCATGTCGGAAGCAAAAATGAAATATGATCCATCCATGTTTGAAAAATTGGATGATAGTGAGAAAAACGATGAAGCTATCGCAATGGAATCTAAAACGTTCCTTCAAGATACTTGGAGAAGATTCTCTCAAAATAAGTTGGCTATTTTTGGACTTATTGTATTAGTTATTATGATTTGTTTAGCGATATTTGTTCCTATGTTTTCTCAATATACATACGATGGACAAGATCTAGCGAATACAAACAGTCTTCCTTCAGCTGCTCATTTACTTGGTACAGATAAATTGGGTAGAGATATCTTAGTTCGTATCTGTTCAGGTATGAGAGTGACATTGGCAATTGGTTTTGCCTCAGCTGCAATCAACTTATGTATCGGTATCGTATATGGTGGATGTGCAGGATACTTTGGAGGAAAAGTTGATATGACGATGATGAGAATCGTAGATATTATCGATTCTGTTCCATCATTGTTATATACGATCATGATCTTGATGGTATTTGGTAATAGCGTATTTTCTATGATGCTAGCAATTTCCATGACTTCTTGGATCACGATGGCTAGACAAGTAAGAGCTCAGGTCATGAGCTTAAAAGAAATGGAATTTGCGTTGGCTGCTAAAGTAATAGGTTGTTCTGATATTCGTATCTTATTGAAGCATCTTGTAATCAATGCGTTGGGTCCAATCATCGTTTGCTTAACAATGATGATTCCTTCCGCAATCTTTACGGAAAGTTCATTGAGTTTCATTGGTATTGGTATTCAAGCTCCTGCTTGTTCATTGGGCTCTTTAGCCAATGAAGCAAGACAGCTCATCAATACGCAACCATTACAGGTCGTATGGCCAGTTATTGCGATTGGTCTTATCACTCTGTCTTTAAACTTTATTGGAGATGGTGTTGGTGAAGCATTGGAAGTAAAACGATAGGAGGTGTGAAA
>CAVCCE010000081.1:0-6771 GCA_963600555.1 Duodenibacillus sp. | reverse complement strand
AATCAAAAAATAAAAATAAAAAAATCATAAATAATGATGGAACAATTGTGGAACAAAATAGTGGAACAATTGTGGAACAATCCGTAAATGACGTGGAACAAAAAAAAGAAACATCAAATTTCGGCATAAATAAGCCAATATCTAATAGTGGAACAATTGGAACAATTGTGGAACAATCATGGAACAATCATGGAACAATGTGGAACAATCCTCACTATATAGTTTTCAGAGGGTAACTTTTCCTACCCTCTGCAATCCTTTCTTATAATTGTATAACCTTGTTTGAACCTACAATACTCTCTTGTATTGATTGTTCACCGGTTATATATACAAGATTATTATACTGAGTTTCTGTTAATTTGTATGCAACTATTGTACCTGTATCTGGTGCATTCTTAGACAATTTTAAAATTTCTCTTTCTGCTGCTTTTCTAGTGGATGTAGTTTTTAGATATACTTCTGCTTGTATCATAAGAAAGCCTTCTTTTATCAATAACTTTCTAAACTTTGTATATGCTGTTTTTGTTCCTCTTACATTCGTAGGTTTCAATAATACGACTACTTTCATTCTTCTATTTTCCCTCTTATTTTCAATGGTATAACTTCAGGAAATATTAGTTCTTCTGCTCTACCATAAACATAATCTTTAAAACTATTAACATACATATCCATCGCAATATTTAATGTAGTTATTTGGCCATTGATCCTACATTCCATAAATACAGTTTCTAATAGTTTCTTTCTTTGTTCTTTCGTTAGATTTGTAGTATTTGAAACAATCTGGATTGCATTGTAATCTACAAATGCTCGAAAAGGTTCTATTAGATCATCTACTAAGTTAAAAGCATTTAATGAACTATGATGATGTAATCCTTTAGATAGAAGGAAGCCATGTATCGCTAATGTTCTAGCTAAAGAAGAACGAATAATAGAATATCCATAATTCAAACAACTATTGATTGGGAATTCTTTTCTTCTATTAAGACCTGGATAGTAATATTGAAAATATTTATTTGCTGCAATAGCTTCAACATTATCTTTGTCTCCTCTATTGATTTTATGAATATATTCATAGATTTCTTCGCTACCTTCTTTTCCTAATAATGATAATACTTTAGATTGATTCTTTATTTTTGCTTGTATGACCGTATTCCATAGATAATTGATCTTTCTTTTTGATAATTCTAATTGTTTGACCATGGTAATTGATTGTCTTGAATTAGCATTGTATGTCAAAGTCATAGATGATGGTAAATAGTTCTTTCCTATTGTTAATAGTAAGACATTATTCTCTGCTAGTATTGATATATCCATAGTAGATAAACGTATATCTGCACCTTGTGTAACAATTAATGATAATTCATCTATAGATACCGTTACTTCTTTATTTTCTTGTTGTATTGCAAGTTGATGATCATGAATATGTAATTCTGATGGATTTGTTATTTCCAGTATTCTTTCTTTCATATTTCTCCTAAAAATAGCACATGCCAAGCATGTGCTATTACTTTTCTAATAAGAAATCTAAACAACGTTGTTTATAGTCTGTTGCTTCATCATATACTCCATGACCATAATTCTCATCATAAAGATAGATTTCACAATTTAATACATCTGCTATCTCTTGTGATCCTTCTACTGTAACGACTTTATCCCCTTTAGATCCCAATACTAGTACAGGACACTGAATAGAAGATAATTCATCATAACAATCGAATGTTAAACAAGACTTTGCTTGAATGAGGAATCTTTCATATTCTTCATCTGTAATACACTTATTCGATTCAATCAATGTATCCCTATATACTTCTAATGTAGCTTCAGAATATACATTATCTGCGAAACTTTCTAACAATCCTTCTTCATTCTTCTCTTCAGCTAATTGTATCCATTCATTCACAAGATTTGTAAATGTAGTATTTGGTTTCGCTAAAGAAGAACCTAAGATCATCTTATTTACAAGTTCTGGATGATCAATAGCGATATATTCTGCAATCATGCCACCTTGTGATGCCCCAAAGATATCTGCACTTTCTATACCCAATTCTTTCATGGCATTCGCTGTATCTTCCGCAATATCTCTGATCGTATATCCTTCACTCATATTCTTAGGTCTATCAAATACATAAACTGTATATTCTTCTGTGAAATCTGCATAAGATTGTGCGATTGCTTCAGCACTTCCCATTACACTATGAACAGATAGTCCAGGAAGTATGATGAAGTACTTATTTCCATTTCCAAATTTCGTATATTCCATTTTATTATCTCCAAAAGATACTGTACTTACAGTAACGCTTGTTTCTGTTTCACTTGTAGATACTACTGATTCTTCTTTTGTACTCGATTGACAACCTGTTAATAATAAAGTTCCAATGATTCCTAATAACAATCCCTTTTTCATATGTTCTCCTAAAACAATGTTCTACCTGTCATTGATAACAACACTAGAGTAACTCCTAGTAATACAAAAGGTAATAGAATAGATATGATCTGATTCTTTCTATCTTTTTGAATACTAAAGCTCATCACAAATACAGATACAAAACAAATAATTACAGTTAAAATGTGATGTGGGAAGCTTACCATTGTTTGATGAGCGTAATAAACACCCATCATTACTTGTATCGCATTTCCTATTCCTAAGATGATTGCTCCTATTAGATTCTGTTTTTTACAATAATACGCAATCAATCCACCAGGTAACGTAAATAATGTTGCCTTAAACCAAATACCAAAATAATAATACAAAGCAAGTTCAGATGTAATGTGTTTCATCAATACTTCTGTAACAAATACCAATGGTTGTGAGATTAAAAAGAAAACAAAACACTTAAATGCTGCCTCATAGCTTTTCTTACAATTCACTACAACGATAACAGCGAAGATTACCCACCATTCATACGTAACACCAATATCTTGGATCGATGTATTTTCAAATGCAGGAATACTCATAACGATTCCAGTATATACACCTGTAACGATAGCGAATACTATAACAGTCAACCAATTCATTTTTAGTTCACCAAAGATCTTCTTCATACGATTTCCTCCAAAACAACAACTAGTATACCATTTTTAAACATATGTATTTCTTCAATCATTGACATTTCATACATATACCATAATATTTAAAAGACAATACAAGAATTGAGGTAATAAATATGACATATAGTATATTTCCTAATTACATATGGATATTCTTAGTTGTATCCCTATTATGTTGTTCCATAGGTTTTAAAAAGTTTGTTTGGTTTATGTCAATAGGATATGGATTAGCCAGTGCCGGTATTGGAATTACATTATTCATTCTTTCCATTCAAAATCACAATATCTTATTCATGATTCAATGTATCCTATTTATCATTTATGGTATTCGTTTAGGTGGATTTCTACTAATTAGAGAATTAAAAAGTAAATCCTATCAAAAGAAAATGAAAGAATCTGTTGGTGAAGTAGATGCTCCAATATTTGTGAAATTCATTATTTGGATCGTACTAGGTTTCTTATATGTATGTGAATCTTCTGGACCTATTTACCGTTTATTAAATGGTGCTTCTAACAATATTACATTGATCATAGGAATCATCATTAATGTATTAGGAATCACGATTGAAACGATTGCAGACAATCAAAAAAGTGCTTCTAAAAAAGTCAACCCAAATATGTGTGCAATGCAAGGTCTTTACAAGTACTGTAGATGTCCAAACTACTTTGGTGAGTTGTTATTCTGGACTGGTTCATTTATCTCTGCATTTGGTGCAGTACATGGATACCAGTGGATCTTAGTCATCATTGGATATCTTATGATCATTTACGTCATGATGGATGGCGCAAAACGCGTAGAAGCAAGACATATCAAATACTATGGACATACAAAGGAATATCATGAATATGCTGATAAGACACCTCTTATCTTTCCATTTATTCCTTTATACCATTTAAACAAGGAGACTACTCATGATCAATAAACTATTAGATTTAATCAATACATCATATTCATTACAAAAGAATGATATCCAAGAATACTCTCATATCAAAGTAAGACCTATGACATTTGAAGTAGAAAACTATACCGCAAAAGGATTAGGTAATATCACTGTCATGAAAGGTACAGCATTGTTTGGAATCATGAAGATGGATACTCTAGTAATCAATCCATTTGAAATAGACATGCCACTATATTCTTATGACAGAATTCATGTATTCGAAAATGATACGCTATATCAAGAATGTTATGACACGTTATTAGATGAAAGTAAAAGAAATAACATTGATCAATCATTACATTCTATCTCTAACAAACACAACATTACTTCTAACATCAAAAAAGATCCTGCTTGGTATGATGATATTCTATTTCCATCATCAATCTTTAAGAAAACAAAGTCAGAATCTAATACATTTGATCAATTCGTTCTAGAATATCTATCAAAATATCTAGAACTTTGTAAAGATGCAGAACAATGTGATGTAACCACCAAGAAAACAAGAGCTAATCAATACACAGAAGGATTATTAAAGCATGGTGGTCCAAGTACTGATGTATTTATAAAAAACAAAGGTAAAGAATTCACTGAGAAATTCTTTTATGAAGTATTCTTTAAAACTAGGAGATAACTATCATGAGTAAAACAAATTATCATTGTCCTACATGTGGAGCTAAGATCACAAGTGATAAATGGTTACTTGTATGTCCATATTGTGGTGGTGTATTACTAAAATCTTATATTAAGAAAATAGTTTCATTCACAAAAAGAAAATAGACTCTAAAATTAAGTCGGGAGTTATTTGTTAAGACACCCACCAAGATCATAATCGTTTCATGTTCAAAATTGTAATATCCAAAAATAAATATGAGCATATCATCTAGATACGCTCATATTTTCTATTCAATCGTTATTCTTCCTGATCCATATAAATTCTCATAGTTAATTAGATAATTCTTATAACTAGCTAATGGAGAATTCTCTGTTTTAATACTATTATTTGTGAATGATTTGAGGTAATCCGCAAAGATCATATAATCTTCGCCAACATAATCTAATACTAGTTCTGCATCATCTCTTAGCATTGTCATACCTCCACCACCATTTCTAAGCGTGTAGTTATTACCAGCTAATGTATATGTCTTTTCTAGATCTAATGGTTCATATTCACCAGTTTCTTTGTTATATATCTCTACATCATGAACTCTATATTCACCCGTAGGACCACCAGTCCATAATCCATTCTCATCTACCTGTACTGTTGATTCAATGCTTGTATCAACACTATATTTCATACCAGCACAATGTTGAATAGCAGTTTCATCTGGTAGTGATATAGCTCCATTCTCTAATGCATCTAATAATGTTTGTCCTGTTACTTTCACTAAACAAATAACATTGCCAAAAGGCATAACAGTCTTACAATCACCATACGTTAAGATTCCATTAGGGAAATCACCACGTACACCACCACCATTATTAATAGCTACATCACATTCCATTTCTTTTTCTTCATTGAAATACCAATAGAATGCATCCGCAGTAATATCACCACTATTTGTTTCCATCTTTCTAACAAGTCTTTCTCCTGTTTCAGGATCACTAATATAGAAAGGAACACTTTCTTCAGCTACTTTCACATTTAATTCTTCATCTGCTTGTTCTACGATCTTATCTTCCATTTCTTTGACAGTTTCATCTTCAGAATCATAACTATCAATAAGTTGTGTACTTACAGATACTTTACCATCTGTAACTGTAATATTCATTTCACCAATATAAGCTAAATATGATTTTGTTTGTGTCAAAACAACATCATTACCATCTTTATCTTGAATGATTTCCCCTTCTATTTCTGTATGAGAATGTCCATCAATAAATGCATCTAATCCCGTTGTATTTTCAATGACATCTATACTTCTATATGGTGCTGCACTATCATAAACACCTAAGTGTCCTAATCCTATAACAACATCTGCTTCTTTAGAAGCTTCATCTATTGCACTCTGTACAGAATCATATAATTCTTGTCCATCTTCACCAGAATAGAAATTATAAACATAATTACCATCTTCATCTTGGAAATAAGATGGTGTAGAAGATGAAATCGTTTCTGGTGTACTAACACCAACAAACGCAATCTTTAAGTCACCTGCTTCTAAGATCTTATATGGTTCTAATACAAGCTTATTATCTTCTGTTGTATAGAAGTTACAAGATACATAGTCAAAGTTAGCTTCATCCATAAACTTGAATGCTTGGTATTGACCATAATCAAACTCATGATTGCCTAATGTAGCTAAGTCATATCCAACTTCATTCATGATATCAATCATATCAATTCCTTCACTCATACTACTATAAGCAGTACCTTGTGTATGATCTCCAGCATCTACTAACAATACATTCTTACCTTCACTAATCAAATCATCTTTCAATGCTTTAACATTCGCATATGATAAACCATCTACTTCTTCATCATTCTCATTCTTAACTTTATTGTTAATATAACCATGTACATCATTTGTATACAATACAGTCACTTCACCATTCGCTAATTTCTTTTGACTACAGCCAACCAAACCAAAAGACATAGACAAACTTAATATCAAATTAAATACTTTCTTCATAGTCATTCCTTTCCTAACTTCTAATTATTATACAATCTTACTTTCTTGATTTGTAGAATCATTCATTCGGTTATTTCTTTGTTATTTATAGAATGAATAGTACTTGACAAGTCCCCCCCCGTTTTAACATGGAGTTAACATTCATAGAGGGG
>CAVCCE010000080.1:0-6847 GCA_963600555.1 Duodenibacillus sp. | reverse complement strand
ATTAACGTTTTGAGAACTGTGGTGCTCTTCTTGCACCCTTCAAACCGTACTTCTTTCTTTCCTTCATACGAGAATCACGTGTGAGGAATCCAGCTTTCTTAAGTACTGGTCTGTAGTCAGCGCTTGCTTCTAATAAAGCTCTAGCGATACCATGTCTCATTGCACCAGCCTGGCCTGTATAACCACCACCGTATACATTGATCTTGATATCAAACTGATCCTTAGTTTCAGTCAATACTAATGGAGCATTAACTTCCATACGAAGAGTAGCCTGTGGAAGGTATTCTTCTAAAGTACGACCATTAACTGTGATGTTACCTGTTCCCGGAGTCATATAAACACGGGCAACAGACTTCTTTCTACGTCCTGTTCCGGCGTAGCTAACTGTCTTCTTCTTTGTTGGCATTGTCTATTTTCCTCCTTACTTTACCTTTAGCTCAACTGGCTTCTGAGCTGTGTGTGGATGTTCAGGTCCTTCATAAACAAATACATGCTTACGTTGAACATCACCTAGCTTAGTATGAGGAAGCATACCCTTGATAGCCTTTTCAACCCATTCAACTGTATACTGTTCACGCATAGTCTTAGTTGATCTTACACGTAGTCCACCTGGGAACTGAGAATGTGAGAAGTAGAACTTCTTGAAATCCTGGTCTCCAGTAACCTTTACCTTATCAGCATTGATAACGATAACATAGTCACCGCAGTCAACGTTAGGTGTGTAAGTTGGCTTATTCTTACCTCTTAATACTGTAGCTACTTTAGTAGCAAGACGTCCGAGTGTAGCATCTGTAGCATCTACTACATACCATGTACGGACAACTTCGCTTGGCTTTAACATCGTTGTTTGACGCATAATCTTTTTTTCTCCTTTACTGAAAATGTAACTTTACCGGGGCTACATTTTTGGCATGGAGTGCCATGTTTGATTCTAGTAGTCCAAGGCAATAAAGTCAATCTTTTTTTTCTTTATTTGAGATAATTTTTCGATGAGTCATACAATTGAATCTCAAAACCATCAATGTTCTTCTCTTTTAACTTACGATTGATTTGTTCTTCGATTTCTTTGATGTATTTCTCATCATCCATATCATAGAGATAGATAGTTGCTTTTGTTTCGTTTAATACAAGGCAACCTTTCATCTCTTGATTATTTCTTGTACATATCGCATATGCACAAGGTCTGATATTCTTTTGTATCCTTTGTTCAATATCTGTGATATCCCATTCTTTATCACAGAGAACATCTCCTCTTAGAAATTCTCTAATCTGAATATTCTCATTCAAACCAATCATTTCAAAGTAATCTACATGTTCTAATGTCAATCCACACGCTGGTGCATTATGTCTTTTCACAAGTCTATTTTTAGCTTCAAGCATTTCTTTGACATCATTGATTGTAATCTTACCTCTACCTACATCAATAATAGAAGCCACCATCATTCTTACTTGATATCTTAGAAATCCTTTTCCTGTAAAAGAAAGAGAAATCATGTCACCTTCTTTTTTAGATTCAACTTTATAGATTGAACGTACTTGAATTGGATATTCTTCTAGAGAGGAAGAATTAAAAGATGTAAAATCATGTGTTCCTTCAAATACATGAATACATTCTTCCATTTTTTTATAATCTAATGGAACAGAATACTGATATGCTTGATCCTTTGAGAAGACATCATACATGCCATTATTGATACGATATGTATATTTTTTATATCGTACATTGAAACGTGCATGAAAGATATCATCTTTCTTTTCTACATGCATGATATGAATGTCATCTGGTAGATAAGCATTGATAGCTCCCATCCATTTTCTTCCATCCATATCTCTTTCACTATCAAACATAAACACTTGTTCTCTAGCATTCACTCCTGCATCTGTTCTACCAGAAGCTGTTATAGGTGTTCTTTTTTGTGTTATATGTTCAATTGCTTGTTCTATCTTTTCTTGAATGGAATCCCCTTTTGTTTGAGATTGCCACCCAGAATAATGACTTCCTACATAACTTACAGTACATTTATATCTCATCGAAACCACGCAATCCAAATAATGATTCCCATCAATACAAAGCATGCTAATAACAACAACCAATCTTTAGCTGTCATCTTCAATTGTTTATAACGAGTTCTTTTTTCTCCAGGAGCGTAGCCTCTAGCTTCCATTGCATTTGCTAGATCTTCAGCTCTTTGGAAAGCTGATACAAACAAAGGTACGATCAATGACAAGATAGCCATGATCCTTTCAGATAACTTTCCTTCTTTCATATCAACACCACGGGATTCTTGCGCTTTCATGATACGAGCAGTTTCATCGATCAGATCAGGAATAAAACGTAACGCAATAGAAATCAACATTGCGATTTCATGAGAAGGCAATCCAATCTTTTGGAATGGACTTAACAAATCCTCAATTCCTAATGTCATTTCTAATGGTTTTGTTGTAGCTGTTAAACAAGTCGTTATCATGACCATCAACAACAAACGTACCGCAATATATAAAGTTTGAGATACCGCATCAGAATATAAAGAGAAACTACCAATCGTAATCAATACAGTACCAGTCTTTAATACCAACGCATTGATTATCAATAAGAATACCAACATAAATAGCATTGGTTTCATTGCTTTCCAAATAAATGAAATAGATAATTTCGCTAATATGATAACTACAGATACACAAACAAATATCACTGCGTATCCTAACCATCCTGCAGGAAAGAAAATCGTAATCAATACCAATAACATCGCTAAGATCTTCGCTCTAGGATCTAACTTATGAATAATAGAATCTAAAGGAAGATATCTTCCAAGTGTAAAGTTCCCCATATCACTTGACCTCCTTTGCGATATAATCCGCAAGTTCATCCATATTCACTACAGATTCAGGTACATTGAAACCATGTTCATTCAACATTTCCTTCATTCTAACAATATAAGGTGGGAGGATATTTAACTCTCTACATTTCTTAGGATCACTAAAAAATTCTCTAGCTGAGCCATGTAGCTTCACTTGACCTTGATCCATAACAACTACATCATCACAATACGTATAAACATTTTCCATATCGTGTGTAACCATCAAGACAGTCTTATGCATTTCTTTATTCAGTTTAGAAAATAAAGACATCATCGATGCAGTACCAGCAGGATCTAAGCCAGCAGTTGGTTCATCTAAAACCAACACTTGTGGATCCATCGCAAGTATTCCAGCGATTGCGACTCTTCTTTTTTGACCACCAGACAATTCTAATGGACTCTTCTCATAAAAAGACTTATCTAATCCTACAAGTTTCAATGCATCTTTTGCTCGCTTATTAGCTTCACTTTCATCACATCCAAAATTCTTTGGACCAAACGCTACATCCTTCAGTACTGTTTCTTCAAATAACTGATATTCAGGGAATTGGAATACCAATCCAACTTGACCTCTTAAAGATTTCAATTTCTTATTCTTTTCACCAGCTTTGATATCTCTATCAAGTATATGAACGACACCCTCATCAGGTAACAACAATGCATTCAAATGTTGTACAAGCGTACTCTTACCTGAACCAGTTTGACCAATGATAGCTGTCATCTTTCCTTCATGAATATCTAGATCAATATTGTTCAAAGCTCTGAATTTATAAGGAGTTCCGGCACTGTATGTATGACTTACATTTTCGAATGTAATTGGCATAATTCATCCACCATCCCTTCCATACTTAAGTGACGCTTTGTTTCTACTCCTCTTTTCTTTAATTCTTCTCTTAATTTCAAAGAAAATGGAATATCCAACTGCATCTCTTTTAATCTTTTTTCTTGTTTAAAGATTTCTTCAGGTGTTCCTGTCATTTCTACCTTTCCTTTTTCTAAGGCAATGACATAATCTGAAGAAGCCACTTCATCAATATCATGTGTGATAGACAAAATCGTTAAAGAACTATCCTTGTGAAGTTTCATGATAACTTTCTTGATTTCATCTTTTCCATCTGGATCCAACATACTTGTAGCTTCATCAAAGATCAAGATCTTTGGTTTCATCGCTAATACCCCAGCAATCGCTACTCTTTGTTTTTGACCACCACTTAAATGCGTAGGTTCTTTGTCTAAACGATCTAACATCTTTACAAGTCCAGCATTTTCTTCAATGATTCCGTCCATCAAAGAAGGATCCACACAATGATTTTCTAATCCAAAAGCAATATCATCTCTAACAGTAGCACCAATAAACTGATTATCTGGATTCTGAAATACAATTCCAATTCTAGAACGTATTTGATTTAAATTTTCTACTGTTAGTTCCAATCCATCGATCTTAATAGAACCACTTTTTCTTTCTAGTAATCCCATGATCAATTTCGCAATCGTAGATTTACCGCTACCATTATGTCCAACAATGGTAGTATAACTTCCCTCTTCAACAGAAAAAGAGACGTTATCAATCGTCTTTCCTTCTTCCTCATATGAAAAGTTCAAATCTTTCACTTCAAGAATTGCCATAAACGCCTCTTTTTATTGATTTAAGTTAACCAAGATTTCCACTAAACTTCTTACTCTTGGACATTTTGTATTACGATATTGTCTCTTACGATCTAACAATACCGCATGAATACCTGCCTCTTTTGCTTCAAGGACATTTGTTTCTAAGTCACTTGATACATACATTACTTCCTCATTCTCATAAGATGTAATGTTTTTTGCTTGAGAATAGAACAATGGTGAAGGTTTACTAACCTTTACATGTTCTGAACTATAGATACCATATGGATGTAGATTGTTTCTACGTACCACTACATGAATATAATCTTCTGAATGATTTGTAAGAATATATACAGGTAATGAACACTTCGCAAAGAATTCTTTTACATCATCATGAATTGGAGCGTACATCCAGAAATTCTGTAATAATGTATGCATCTGCTTACGATCTTTCTTCAAGTTGTATTTTTCAATCGCTGTAGTGATGATCTTATCTTCCATCTCATCCATTGTCATGAAATTCTCACCTTGAGAAATAGCTTCTAAAGCTGTTAGTTCATCCTTATAGAACGCTATTACTTCCTCTTCATTTTTTAAGTTACTGTTGTTTATTACTTCACTGATCAATTCTGAATAGTCAGCACCTTTTGCTGCAATAATTGATCCCGCAAAATCCAAGATAATTGCTTTTATCATTTTTCACCTTCCGAAAACTGCCATATTATACCATAGATATGCATATTTTCCTATTCAAACGAAAGATATCAGACTTTCCATGAAAAGTGAATACTTTCTTCTGTTTTTCTTCACAAAAAAGATTACAATTTTAAGCATAGAGGTATCATTATGAATATTCAAGAATTTCAACAAGATCGATTCGGGCTTTTCATTCATTGGGGACTATATTCTATCCCTGCTAGAGGGGAATGGGTCAGAAGTGATGAGCAGATGAAAGAAGAGGATTATCTGCCTTTCTTCTACGAATTCGACCCTGATCAGTTCCATCCTGAACAATGGGCAAGATACGCAAAAGAATCAGGCATGAAATATGCTGTCATGACCGCTAAACACCATGATGGATACTGTTTATTTGATACAAAAACCACAGATTGGAAATCAAAACGTGATTATGTCAGAGAATTTCTAGATGCTTTTAGAAATGAAGGCTTAAAAGTTGGCCTTTACTACTCTCTATTAGATTGGCATCATCCAGATTATCCACACTACCAAGATAAACATCACCCTATGAGAAATCATCCTGAATATAGTAATGAAAATAGAAATTTCAATAACTATCTTTCTTATATGCATAAACAAATCAAAGAACTACTAACAAATTATGGAAAATTAGATATCATGTGGTTTGATTTTTCTTATGACAATATGAAGAAGGATGTATGGGATGCTAATAAAATCGTTTCTATGGCAAGAGAATATCAACCAGATATGATCATTGACAATCGTTTAGAAGGTGACGGCATTTATCCAGGTACCATCATGGATGAGCATCCATCTTTCACTTCAGGTGATTTCACTTCTCCAGAACAAATGATTCCTCCTACTGGTATAACAAACAAAGTAGGAAAGCCTATTCCATGGGAAGCATGTCTAACCATGAATGAGCATTGGGGATATTGTGCAAAAGATACTAATTATAAATCAGCTAAACTGATTATCCGAACGCTTGTAGAATGCGTTAGTAAATCTGGCAATTTAATATGTAATGTTGGGCCAGACGCGAGGGGTAAATTTCCTAATCAATCTATTCAAATTCTAGAAGATATATCCAAATGGATGAAATACAACAGTAGTTCTATCTATAACTGTTCAAAATGCAATTTAGAAAAACCTGAATGGGGAAGATATACACAAAACGGAAATATTATCTATGCACATATATTAGATGAAAGTGTATTTGATATTCCTGTACATATTCCAAAAGAAAAAATCGAAAAAGTCAGAAGATTATCAGATGGTTCAGAAATTAAGATCCAAACACCTTGGAATGCAGAAAGCTATCCTGACTATACTTTCTTAAACATTGACACTTCCACTCATCAATGTCCTGATTCAATTGATACTGTCATTGAAATAACTCTTAAAAAATGAGATTCTATCAAAAATAGGATCTCATTTTTATCATTTCAATTTTAAAACTTCTTCTTTTGTTAGTCCTGTAAAATCACTGATTTCATCAATTGCCATGCTACTTGTCAGCATCTTTTTCGCAATAGAAATCTTCTCGTTCATTCCACCTTTAGCTTCGCCTACTTTAATACCTTCAGCTTTACCATCTTCTAATCCATCATAGTAACTGATGTCTTTTTCCTTCTCGATATGTTTTTCTACATCATATTCCATCGACAACATCTCTATTACCTCTG
>CAVCCE010000079.1:0-6866 GCA_963600555.1 Duodenibacillus sp. | reverse complement strand
GTCATCGTTAGCGCTGATGGTGCTACGGAAGGATATCTTGGATGTACGGCACATGGTGTAGGTGGATCAACGAGTGGTGGTAACCAAATCTATCTACTAACAGTTGTTAATGGTTCATTATATGCAGTGAAGTATCTACATATGCAGTATGGATCTCCTATTGCCTTAGGAACACAAGTCAAAGCTGGTGACTATATTGGTAGAGTTGGTGCGACAGGTAACGTTACAGGTCCACATTGTCATATTGAAATATTCTATTTAGGTGATGCTTCTAACTTCTCGAATTATTTGAGAACATGGAATGGTGATCTCGCATTTGGATGTGGATGGGCTGGTAGCTATGGTGGCTATGGTAGAAGATGCCAAGATGGTTATGGTGCTCCATGTAGAGTTAGACCTGAAAGTTACATTGGTTAAAAATTGGAACAATGTTTCGTGCATAAGTATAGATTTTTGAAAACACTTACATTAAAATTACTCTAGAAAATAAAGGAGTATGAGAAAATGAGTTTTCCAAAAGGATTTTTATGGGGTGGCGCAACAGCTGCCAATCAGTACGAAGGTGGATATCTAAGTGGTGGTAAAGGCTTAGCAGTTGCTGACACATTAACAGGTGGTGATGGTATCCATGGTATTCCAAGAAAGTTTATCGTTGAAATGCCAGATGGATCAAGAAAGGAAATCGGTAACCGTGATGAAGTTCCTGCAGGAGCTAAGGCTATTGTAGATCCAAATATATATTACCCAAGTCATGAAGCTACAGACTTCTATCATCATTGGAAAGAAGACTTAGGTCTATTTGCTGAAATGGGATGTAATGTTTATCGTATGTCCATTAACTGGACAAGAATCTTCCCTAATGGTGATGATGCTGAACCTAATGAAGAAGGTATCAAGTTCTATGAGGATGTATTCAAAGAATGTAAGAGATTAGGCATGGAACCATTAGTAACGATCTATCATTTTGATTGCCCATTACATTTGGCTAATGAATATGATGGTTGGGTTTCTAGACATACTTTAGAAGCATTTAAGGTTTATGCTAAGACAGTATTTACACGTTTTAAGGGACTTGTTCATTATTGGTTAACAATTAATGAAATCAACATTAATACAAACTTCATGATGAATGGTGTTCATGAACATATTTCTAATAAACAAAATGCTGAACAATGCAGATGGCACTTGTTCGTAGGTAGTGCATATGCTGTTAAGATTGGTCATGAAATCGACCCAGAAAACAAGATTGGTCTAATGATTGCACATGGTGCTACATATCCATATTCTTGTAATCCTGAAGATGTATGGGCTGAATTAGATGGTGCTCATAATCAGAAGTGGTTCTATGGTGACGTTCAAGTTAGAGGTTATTACCCAGCTTGGAAAGTTAAGGCTCTTGAAAGAGAGGGTATCGTAATTCAGAAGGAAGAAGGAGAAGATGAACTCTTAAAAGAAGGTACAGTAGACTTCTATTCATTCTCTTACTATTCTTCACAAGTATTCGCTGCTCATCCTGAAGAACATGGTGTATCTGAAGGAAACCAGACACAAGGCGTTAAGAACCCATACCTCAAGGCTAGTGAATGGGGTTGGACAGTTGACCCACTAGGATTAAGAATCAACCTTAACCAAATCTGGGATAGATATCAGATTCCTATGATGATTGTTGAAAATGGTCTTGGAGCTATCGATAAGGTTGAAGAAGATGGTTCTATCAACGATGATTATCGTATCGACTATATGAGAAATCATATCAAGGTCATGAAGGAAGCTATTGAAATCGACGGGGTTGATTTGATGGGGTATACACCTTGGGGACATATCGATCTTGTTTCTGCTGGTACTGGTGAAATGAGAAAGAGATATGGATTCATCTATGTAGATAGAGATGATGATGGAAATGGTGACTTCGCTAGAAGCAAGAAAAAGTCATTCTACTACATGCAGAAAGTTTATAACTCTAACGGAGAAGACCTAGACTAATGATATAATGAACTCACTACTCAGTAGTGAGTTTTTAATTTTGGAGGAAATAATTATGAATATCGTCATTCAACAAATGAAAGAAAGAAGAAGTTGTCGTAAGTATAAGGATACAATGATTCAAAAAGAAGATATTGAAGAAATCATTGAGGCAGGATTATATGCCGCAAGTGGTATGGGTAAACAATCTCCTATCATCTTAGCTATTACTGATAAAGAAACACGTGATGAATTATCTAAGATGAATGCTTCTATCATGAATTCGGATAATGATCCATTTTATGGAGCGCCTGTCGTTTTAGTAGTACTAGCCGATAAGAATGTGCGCACAGCTATTTATGATGGATCACTTGTTATGGGAAATCTGATGTTGGCTGCTGATAGTAAAGGTATTGGTTCTTGTTGGATCCATAGAGCGAAAGAAGAATTCGAAAGTGAAGAAGGAAAAGCTTTATTGAAAAAGTTAGGTATAGAAGGTGACTATGAAGGAATTGGTCATTGTATTCTAGGTTATCCAGATTGTGAAAAGAATAATGCGGCAGATAGAAAAGAAAATAGAGTTTATTGGTTATAATAAATTGATGAAAGAAAGGAGTGTCACATGAGATGCATATTAATGAATAAAAATACACCAGTGATGTTGTTGGATTTTAATGCGATTTCTAATTCAATAGATGATATTTGTGAAGTATACAACATTGCGTATGCTCCTTTAGCTATTATTAATGCGAATCATAAAAAAGAAATCAATATTCTTAAACAATTAAATGAATGGTTCAAAGGAAGGGGAATTCCTTCTTGGAGAAAAGATTTAAAGAAGTTATTAAAAAAATTAAATGTTTCTTCTCAAGAAGAACTCCTAAATAAAGCGTATGCTTTATCTTTATCTGATCAATATTGGTTAAAAGAAGAAGGCAGTCAGATGGAATGGAAGGATATCAATTTCTTTACAAATGACTTTGAATATGAAGCATATCTAGAAGCATCATTAGATAGTTTTTCGAGTGCTATTAGATCCACTGATAAAAATATATTACAATCACCTAATAATACGACGGATGGAATGTTACAAAAAGGATGGATCATAGAAGATGGTAATAGAGTATTAGTGAAAGGTACTTATACACCTAGTAAAGAGGAACCTATTAATGAATGGTTAGCTTCGCAAATTAGTAGACGCTTTTGCTTTGATTATTGTGACTATTCTGTTGAATGGAATGAAAATACAAAATTGATTTCCAAATGTAATAACTTTATTAATGAGAATGAAGAAATCATATCAGCGTATGATATCTTCAATTCTGAAAAGAAACCAAATCATATGAATGATTATGATTTTTATGTTTCAATATTAGAAAAACATCATATTCCAAATGCACGTATCAATATGGAGAATATGTTTGTTATTGATTATTTGATAATGAATACAGACAGACATTTAAAGAATTTTGGGGTGATTCGCAATGTGAATTCATTGGAATGGGTAAGATTGACACCTATATTTGATAATGGTCAAAGTATGCAGTGTGAAGAATTGACTGAAAATATGAATTTTAGAAATGGTAAAGGAAAATTCTTTACTGACACTGCAAAGGATTATGAAAAAATAATACAAACATTAGGGGATGACATAAAAAGATTGGATGTTCATTGCTTAGATGGCTTGTGTGAAGAATACAAATTAGTTCTTCTAAAATATCAAGATAAGATCAGACTTTCTGATATGCGCATAGAAAAATTGTTGGAAGGATTAGAGTATAGAATCAAAAGATTGGGTGAATACATTGAAAGTTTATGATTTATTTCTATAGATGAAGTAAGTGAATACTGATAAACTATTTGATGTAGTTTTAAGGGGAAGTACAATGAAAAATAGTAAGAATAAAATCACAAAATCAATATTAATTGCACTCATTGGTGCAGTAATCTTGGCTTGTTCTGTATTGTTTGTTCACAATCAATTGGTAACAAACAACCAATTGAACAATAATCATGAAAAGCTTGAATTGATTGAATCAAAGATTGAAAAGAGTAAATCAGATGAAGAAGAGATTACAGCTGTTTACGATGAGATGTATCAGTCTAAAGTTGATTCTTTGGCGTTTCAATTGAAGTATATTACAGATATTGATCTAAACGATACATATGCCAATGAAATGAGAGAAGTTTATAACATTGATTATCTTGTCATTCAGGATGGAGATAGTGTTGTAGCGAAAGCTGGAGAACAGATTTCTGAGGATGAAGAACCTAGGAGTTATACAGCTAGTATTGATGGAAAGAGAACGATCTCTGTTCAGATCAATAATGAGACATTGAATACAAATCTTGAACAAAATGCTTCATTGAAAGCTGTTTTAGATAATGTGAATGTTGGACAGAATGGTTTTGTATTAGCTTTTCATACAGAAAAGAAAACAGTTATTTTCTCACCTACAGAAGAAGAGATTGGACAAGATGCTAGCACATATGGTGTTGATGTTTCTTCTTTAAGTGATGGAGAAGATACAAAGTTAACATACAATGGTGTTGAATACTTGGCTTCTTGTAAGCAAATCGATAATGGTATGATCGTAACTGTTGTTCCATATTCTGAAATGACAGCGAATGATATCCATACGGTCGTTATTGCCTTAGTTGTATATGGAATCTTTATGAGCATTATTATTCTTTATACATTCTTCTTAAAAGAAGAAGTAAAGAATAAGATAGAAGATGCGGAAGATGCGAAAAAACAACTACATAAGAAACTTGGTAGAATCGTTATTATTGGTGCCTTGTTATCTTTTGGTGTTAGCTTCTATATGCAGACATTATTTACATTGTCTGAACAATCTATCACAAATAACAAACGTGGCACTGAATTGTTAAGTGCTTTAAAAGAAAATGATGAAACTTTAGAACGTCAAAAAGAGGAATACAATGAAATGTATTCTCAGAAGTTAGATGAATTAGCTTATATCATCGCTCATGTAGATCAAACAAAGTTGACTCGTTCTTTCATGACAGAATTAAAAGAAGCGTTGGATGTAAATTCTGTTATGTATTTTGACTTGAATGGTAATGTCATTGCGGCAAACACAGATAACTGGAGCTATTCCATTAGTAAGGATGAGGAAGATCAGTCTTATGAATATTGGGATATCTTGAATGGTGAAAAGACAAAGATCATTCAAGATGTACAGAAGAATGTAAATGGTAATCTAAGACAATATATGGCAGAAGCTGTACAGGATGATTCTTATCATACGATTGGTATGGTAACAATGAGTGCTACACCTGAACAACTTGAAAAAGCAACGATCAATACAGATACAGAAACAGTATTAGCTGGTGTTAGTACTGGAAATAATGGTTTCGCATTTGCGATAACAAAACCAGATGATGATGGAAATTCAACATTTGTATATTTCCCTAAAGAGAATCTGATTGATAAAGATGTTAAGAAATATGGAATGAATTCTTCTCAGTTTGTAGCTGACTACAATGATTTCATTACTGTTGATGGTACGACATATTATTGTGCTTCTGGAGTCTATGACGATATGGTTACTTATATTGCGGTACCATTTAGTGGATTGAATATTACAGCGTTACCTATCTCTTGTATTACTGCTGTACTCATGGTTCTATTTATGATCCTAGTATGGTATGTTTCTGAACACGAGAAAGTATTAGAAACTACTTCAGATGATGCAAAGAAAGAAAATGAACAAATTGATGTCGTTATGAGTGATGGACGTGTTGCGAAAGCTCGCTCAATCAACTTTAGATGGTCTCATGATGATATTAGTTGGGAATCTAAGACTGCAGGTCAAAAGACAACACAGATCTTAAATATGATCTTGACGGTTTTAGCGTTTGTAGTCATGGTAATGGTATTGTTTAAAGATCAGTTCTTCGCTGATGATTCCTTGTTCCATTTCATTCTTTCATGTCAATGGCAGAAGGGAATCAATATCTTCTCTATTACATATTGTTTATTGATCGTGATCTGTGTGATTGAGATTTCATTGATCTTCAGAAAATTTATTATGTGGATCGCACATAGCTTAAATGCGAAGGGTGAAACGATTTGTAGATTGATTGATAACTTTGTGAAGTTTGCGACAACGATTTGTTTGTTCTACTTTGCGTTATCTACATTTGGTGTAGATACTTCTACACTTGTCACTTCTGCAGGTATCTTGACTTTGATCGTAGGCTTAGGTGCACAATCATTAGTAAGTGATATCTTAGCTGGATTATTCATTGTATTTGAAGGAGAGTTCCAAGTAGGAGATATCGTAACGATTGATGGGTATCGAGGTACAGTCATTGAAATTGGTGTACGTACTACAAAAGTCAAAGAAGGTGCTGGTAACGTTAAGATCTTCTCGAATAGTAGTGTAAAGAATGTATTGAATATGACAAAGGATTACTCTTTTGTAGCTTGTGATATGAGCATTGAATACAATGAAGATCTTCACTATGTAGAAAAGGTCCTACAAGAAGAGTTCCCAAATATCAAGAAGAAGCTTCCAGCAATCGTAGATGGTCCATTCTATCGTGGTGTATCTGAACTTGCAGATAGTGCAGTCATTATCAAAGTCATTGCGAAATGTACAGAATCTGATCGTGTTCAGTTAGATAGAGATTTACGTCGTCAATTGAAGTTGGTATTTGATAAACATAATATCAATATTCCATTCCCACAAGTCGTAGTAAATGAACCAACAGAAGTCGTTCATGAAGTAACAAAGAAACAGGATAAACAAGCTGAAAACTTTGTTCAGAAACAGAACGAAGAATTCAAAGATACTGGAATTAAAGAAGAATAAAGATAAAAAAGTACATGATTTATAAGAATTATGTACTTTTTCTATGAAATATTATTCCAATTT
>CAVCCE010000078.1:0-6869 GCA_963600555.1 Duodenibacillus sp. | reverse complement strand
ACTTGTATCATCTGATTAGAATCATTTAATAATTGTTCAAATAGTTTTGATGCATCACTCATATATATCCCACCTGTACACTTCATGGTTGATTTCTTGTATATATTTTATAACAAAATAATAACCACATACCATATAAACATTTCTATTAAGAAGAAAAACTTCTAAGAAAGATCTCAGAAGTTTCATTTTTCAAAAATCGTATTTAAAACTTTCGCAATTGCTTCAATACTGATTGGTTTAATGATATGTCCATTCATACCTGCTTCTAATGCTCTTTGCTTATCTTCTTCAAATGCATTAGCAGTCATCGCAACAATTGGAATATTAGCTTTACGATTATCCGATAAAGTACGAATCTCGCGAGTTGCTGTATAACCATCCATCTTAGGCATTTGGATATCCATTAAAACAACATCATATTTATCACTTGGTGCACCATTGATTGCAGAAACAGCTACATCGCCATCTGATACACTATCAACTTCTAAATTCATTTCCCTTAATAGTGCTGAAGCAATCTCACGGTTCAACTCATTATCCTCAACAAGTAATACTCGTTTTCCACTAAAATCAGGTTTTGTTAATACATCTGTTTTTTCTTCAGGATCTGTTACAACTGGTCTAGTTAGAACAGAACGTAACTCAGACATGAAGATTGGCTTTGCGACAAATGCAGTAACACCAGCTTCTCTTGCCTCTTCTTCAAAATCACTCCAATCATAAGCAGTTAATACAATAATAGGTACATCTTCACTGATTACTTTACGAATTCTACGAACCGTTTCAATACCATTCATATCAGGCATTAAATAATCAATGATATATACACGATACTCATCATGTAATTCTGTTGCATCTTGTGCGCGTAATACTGCTTCTTTACCGGAAACGGTCCATTCAGGACGCATCTCAATACTTCTTAGCATCTTACAAACACTTCTACATGTATTGATATCATCATCAACGACCAATACTCTAGAACCTTGTAGTTCTGGAATTGGTGCATATTTGATTGGTTCATTCGCTAAACGCAGATCAAGTGTTACCGTAAAGATAGAGCCTTTACCTACTTCACTTTCTACAGTTATGTCTCCATTCATCATATCAACGATATTCTTTGTGATTGCCATACCAAGACCTGTACCTTCAACACCACTTACTGTAGAAGAGTACTCTCTAGAAAAAGTGTCAAAGATATGTCCAATAAATTCTTTTGACATACCAATTCCTGTATCTTTTACAGAGAACTCATAAGTTGTATAGTGCTTTCTAGAACAAGGTCTTTCAATTAAGCGAACCATGATATCTCCACCTGCCGGTGTATATTTGATTGCATTACCAACGATATTGATCAACACTTGATTCAAACGCAGCTTATCCGCAATTACATCTTCATTTTGTACATCTTGAGTATCAATATAAAGATTCTGATTTTTCGCATTGATCAAACTTTGAATCATCGTTCTTAAATCATGTAATAAATCTGGGATATGAACTGGTTTTTCATCTAATTTAACAGTTCCACTTTCAATTCGACTCATATCTAAGATATCATTGATCAAACTTAATAGATGTGTACTTGATGTACTTACTTTTGAAAGATAATCTTGTACTAATTCCTGATTATCAATATGCGTTTGTGCTAAAGCAGTAAAACCAATAATTGCGTTCATTGGTGTACGAATATCGTGAGACATGCTTGTCAAGAAAGTTGTCTTAGCTTTGCTTGCTTGTTGCGCAACAGCTAAAGCTTGTGCTAACTGTTCTTGTTGTTCAAGATCACGTAATTTTTCATCTGTAAAATCACGAGCTACATATAATACTTCCTGTACAGCTCCATTTTCATCTCTATTTTTAACGATGAATCTTGCTTCAAACCATCTACCTTCAGGATTCTTATATTCAGTAACGATCGTATTTGTATCTTTCAAACGATCAGCCAAAGTATCAAAATCCAAGAATTCACGCATTGGCTCAACCATTTCTGGTGCCATAAATGCCTTTAAGATTCCTTCTTTTACTTCATCAAAGTTATTGCCACTATTTCCTGCTACAGAACCCATTAAATCAACACTATTCAATACTTCATATTCATGTGTTTTTAAAACAGCTCTAAAAATCGTTGAATAGATCGTAGAAAGAGATGAAATTACTTCTGTATGTTCTTTTTCTTCCTGTAAGCGAGCTTCTTCAAGTTCTCTTTCTCTTCTTTGTCTTTCTTCTTGTTCAGCAACAATAGAATCAATGATTTGGAAACCCGCAACAATATTGTCCGAATTCCCTACTCTTCTAAAATCATACTGATAATAATGTTGTACACCATCTTCAATATTACGATATGTACCAACACACTTTTCTTGATTGGAAAAAATCTTTCTAAGATTTTCAATATTTAATGTTTCTTTAACTCTTTCTTTATCATCTGGATGTACAGTTTCACGCACCCATCTATCTACGACTGCATCAAAAGGAAATCTCTGTTTACTAACATCTCTAACTGCCTTAACATTGTAATCATTTCCTAATCGAATCACACGTGCAGTACCATCTGTAAGATTAGCTACAAATACATTTCTAAAACTCATTGCTAAAGAATTGATGATAGCTAATTGTTCATTTAATTCTTTTTGATGTATCGCTTCTTTTTCTTTTTCTAATTTTTCAGATTCAAGATGTTCTTGAATGATAGAATCAATATTTTGCGTCCCAAAAACAATATTTTTACTACCATGAGGTTTAATCAGATTGAATTGGAAGTTATGTACGTCTTCACCTACAAGAACACGATAGTTTCCAGTATATTCATCTTGTTCAGAGAATACTTTACGCAAATGTTCCAAAGAAAATTTTTCAGAAAGCATTTCTTTGTCATCTGGATGTACTCTTCTCGAAATATATTCTTCTAGCACTTTAGAATAATAAAAACTATCAGAATCATTTGATAAGATTTCTGTAAAATATCCACCAAGTTTCATGATCTTTGCGTTATCATTTTCTAGATTTAATAAAAATACATTTTGGAATCCACGTGCTAATACATCAAATGCTGGTTGGTATTCATTATCATCTAGTACTTCAACCGCAAGAATGACATGGTGAAGTCTACCAGATGAATCTTCATCTTCTTTGATGAGATGTAATTTACAAGCACCCGCAATCTTTCCATTAAAATGAATGCTTATATGATTTTTTCCATGCATCTTCTCTTCCATTTTTTTAGGGTCAAGAAAATCAAGAGCATTCGATAAACTTTCTTCATCTGCTAGTGCAGTGATAATAGCTTACAAGTTTTCATCAAAACGATTGTCATTTGGAATCGTATACTTCAATACAGCATCTGTCGTCTTGATTGAAGAATATGTATTATCTTTTACATTTACACGGAACATCGCTAAATACAAACCAGAAATAGATGAATAAGCACTATATAATCCTTCATTTCTTGTCTTTTGTTGAATAGAAATAACATCTTCAGTACTTCTAAAGCCAGCAATCAGTTTTAATGGTTCTTCCTCGTTAGAAATACGTGAATAAAGACCACTATAATGTTCTAATTTACCATTAATAGGAACACGATACTTTAACTCAAATCTTTCTCTTCCATCAGAAAAAGTTTGAATCAAAGCATCAGGTAAAAACATCTTCAAGAAATCTTCTCTATCTTCATCACACACTCTATCTTTTGCGTATGTTTGAAGAACTTTGGAATATGTAAAATCTTTTGGTGTTTCTTTGATTCCGTTGATAACATATCCATCTAATTTAATGATCGTACCTTTATCTGTTTCAGGTTCAATGACATATACATTTAAATAATCAGAAGTCAGTGCAGCAATCATGCTTTGAGACTCTTCAGCCTCTTCTTCATTTTTTCTATTTTCATATACTTCTTTTTGAATGTCATAAATACTACAAGCACATAATCCTGTTTTTCCAATTGGGAATGTATCAATATGTAAATACAAATTAATTTCTTCAGAGATTTCATCGAATGAAACAGCTTTATTTTCATAAGCAGATTCATAATAATATTCTAACCATTTATGATTGCCATTTGGAAATATATCAAAAAATTTATGATCAATTAATTCCTCTAATGATTTCCCTTCTATCTTAGCTAAAGCATCATTAGCATACAAAAAGAGCCAATCTTCAGGTTTCCCTTCTTTATCTAACAAAACTTTGATAATACAGAAACCATTTGGATTCTTATCATTTAAATGAATTGATTCATCATTTATCTTTTCTATTCCATTTGACATCTTGTAGTCCCCCCCGATCTCTCGGTGCCTTTAAATATGAACTAGCTTTTTATAATTTTACCATAAAATAACCGAACTTGTAAGTGTTCACTTACAGAATAGTAAATACTATATTATTTGTTATCAGATATTAATGATTCACGAATGAATTGCGCATTTATATCACTTTCTGTCATTAAAACAGACTCTTGATGAAAAAATGCACATAAATCTTTCGCTATATCAGTTACTATACTTTTATCAACATCAATAAGTGTTAATACAAGACTCGTTTCTTTAGCATATTCTCCATTATCGTATATATACCCACCTTCTTGTACATTAAAAGAAAATGGCACTTTATAAGAATAACAAACATCACGAAGTACCTTGATATACTTCTCATTTTCAAACAATTGTGTATTTGTAATTTGATCATTTAATCCAATATATATTTTTGATTCTTTCATACGTTAAATCCTTTAATATTATTTTAATAAATGTTTCATTCAAAAACAAATACTATTTCAAATAAAAAGCATGATTCTATTTTCAAGAATTCATGCTTGTATTTTTATAAATATCAATCCTTATTACTTAGTAGCATTCTTAGCAGCTTGTTCACCTGCGATACGACCAAATGTCATGATATCAGGATAAGCATTACCACCAAGTCTGTTGTTACCATGGATACCTGTAGTAACTTCACCTGCAGCATATAGGTTAGCAACTGCGTTACCATCAGCATCTAATACTTCTGTATCGCTGTTGATAGAAACACCACCCATTGTGTAGTGAACTGTTGGAGTACGTAAGCTTGCGTAGAATGGTCCTTCTGAAATTACAGAATCTTCACTACAAGCCTTACCGAATTCATCCTTACCAGATTTCATTCCTTCATTGTACTTTTTAACTGTTTCTTCTAATGTATCAGCATCAACACCAATCTTTTCAGCTAATTCTTCTAATGTATCAGCCTTAACAGAATGACCATCTTCTAATAAGCTTTCAATTTGTTCAGTACGTGTGTCATCACCTTCGATAGCACTACTATCAACGATCAACCACATTTCACCATCTGTCTGTTCAAGTTCTGCCATACTAATAGCATAACGTGTATTGTCTTCGTTAATGAAACGTTCACCTTCTTTGTTAACGAACATATATTCTGTTGCACTTAACCAGTTACCTACGAATTCACTTACGCAACCACAATCATCAATTGGGTCACCTAATGGGTGAACTTGGATCTGATCGAGATTAGCTAGGTTACCACCAACATTTTCAACTAAAGCTAGACCATCACCAGTACTTGAAGAAGCACAGCTTGTTAGCTTAGTTGTAATTGTTCCATTACTATACTTAAGAACAAGATCGCTATTAGCAGCATAACCACCTGTTGTAACGATTACGCTCTTAGCAGTAACTGTGATCTTACTACCATCGCTTCTTTCAGCTTCGCATCCAGAAACATTGTTGTCGTCATCTACTGTCAAAGCAGTAACTTTAGCATCAGTTTCAATCTGAGCACCATTGTTAGTAGCATATTCTTTTAACTTATCGATATATACACGTCCACCATTGTCGCCTTCAGAACCTGTTGCAGCAACTAAGTCAACCTGGTGACCACGAGCCCATTTACCACCAATAGCCATGAAGATATAATCTTCCTTGAATGGAACACCAATTGTATCTTCTAACCAAGTTAGAGTTTCTGGAGCCTTTTCAGCATATGTACGAATCAAAGAGATGTTATCAATACATCCACCACCAACATATGTCTGTAATGCATGCCAGTTTGTGCTATCAAATAATGTTTTACCATCATTCTTCTTCCATTCTTCATAATCAGCACGAACATCATCCATCAATGCTTGATATTCAGGATCATCAGTTTCAACACTGATAGCTTCTTCAACTTCTTCACAGTTGGATTCATTCATAGTCAGGTTCTTTTGACGTGATGAGTCAGCACAGTTATATGTACCTTCACCAAGTTTTGTATTACCACCAATTGATTCTTCCTTTTCAAGTACTAATACACTAGCACCTGCTTCAGAAGCACTTGCAGCAGCAGCCATACCAGCACCACCAGCACCAACGATAACTACATCTACATCATATTCAAGGTCTTCACCCTTAGTAGTAGCGCTTGTTGCTTGGTAATCATCTAAATTAACTCCTGCATTTGTTAGAGCATCCTTAACTGCAGCAATCAAACCTTCACTTGTAAGTGTTGCTGTTGACATTGCATCAACTGCAACAGTATTGCCTTCTACCATTTCAGGAATCAACTTATCGAACGCAGGTGTACCAACACCTTCAGTTTCAGACTGTTCTTTTACTTCGATGTTAGTGATCTTACCATCGTCATCAAGTGTAACAGCAACAGTAATGTCACCATTACGGCCTTCACCAGTACCTTCATAAGTACCAGCTACGTTGCTTGACTTAGAACAGCCACTCATTAATGTTAACGAAGTTGAAAGCGTTAACAAAAGAGCGAGCATCTTCTTTTTCATTTACATTTTCCTCCATTTTTGATGTTATAAAAACATCGCTTACATAGATTTTACAGTGTGAAAACTATGTGAACAAATAGAACTTTTCTTATATATTCATAGC
>CAVCCE010000077.1:0-6884 GCA_963600555.1 Duodenibacillus sp. | reverse complement strand
GTATCTTCTAGATCAAAGAGTTGTGCCTTACAGTTTGTATTTTCATTGATCTTTTTAACTGTAGCTTCAGCGTTATCCCAAAATTTATCATGAATATTAAAGATTGAGATTTCACTTACACCATCCAAAGCAGCTTGAATCTCAATTGCGGTTGCAGCACCACCTGCCCCAGCAATCGTCATTTTCTTACCAATTGGATCAACATGTGCGTCTTTTAGTCCAGTCATAAAACCAATACCATCTGTAATCGTTCCAGTTAGTACGCCATTATCATTCACTACCGTATTCACTGCACCACACATTTCAGCCGCAGGTGTAAGCTTATCTAAATACTTTCCAATGACAGTCTTATTAGGCATAGAAACGTTCCATCCTCTTACCTTCATTGCTCGAAATCCTTTTACAGTATCTTCAAGCGTTTCATTATCTACTTCAAAGGCAAGATAAGCATAATCAAGTCCTAATTTCGCAAATGCAGCATTATGCATCTTTGGTGATGAAGAATGACGAATTGGATACGCAATTAATCCAATCAATTCTGTATGGCCTGTAATTCTTTCACTCATTCTATATTCCTCCAACATTTCTATTGTTTCTATTATACGTCGGAAGTTGAAAACGAACTATAAAAGTAGTACTGTAATGGTATGAATCAGACAAAAAAGTATTACTTTTACTTTATATAAAGCCCTGAAGACCATGTACATGGTTATTTTATTCAGGGCATTCTCAAGCATTCCAATATCGAATGCTTTTTTTAGAAAGAGGTTTGTATGAAATATGGATTGATTGGTGAAAAACTAGGACATAGTTTCTCAAAACAAATACAAGAAAGAATCGCAGAGTTAAAAGGTATTGATGATTATCAATATGAACTTTGTGAATTGAATGAAGATGAATTTAGAACTTTCATGGAAAAGAAAGAATTTAAAGGCATCAATGTTACGATTCCTTACAAAAAAGCTGTCATTCCATATCTAGATCATATTGATGAAAGTGCTAAGGCAATTGGTGCTGTAAACACAATTGTAAATAGAGATGGAAAGCTATATGGTTATAATACTGATTTTGGTGGATTCCTTTACATGTTAAATATACATCATGTAGATCTCAACAATAAGAAAGTCTTGATCATCGGAAATGGTGGAGCGAGTGCTGCAGTACAAGCTGTTTGTAAGCATGAACATGTTGGAAAAATGATCATGGTAAGTAGAAGTGCTAACAATGGTGCTATTAGTTATGATGAAATGTATTCTTCACACTTAGATTCTGAAATCATCATCAATACAAGTCCAGTTGGAATGTACCCTAACATTGGCAACTCTCCTGTTGATATTTCATGGTTTCATAAGGCAGAATGTGTTATTGATGTCATCTACAATCCAATTCTGACACGTCTATGTTTTGAAGCACAAGAAGCAAATATCAAACGTGTCATTGGATTAGAGATGTTAATTGCGCAAGCTAAATATGCATTTGAAATATTTTTAGATACTTCTTTTGATGATTCTATCATTGATGAATTAAAGAAAGAAATCTTAAAACAACGTTGTAACATCGTACTGATTGGTATGCCTAGTGCTGGTAAGACTACGATTGGCATGAAGTTACAAGATAAACTTGGAAAAGAATTCATTGACCTAGATGATCTGATCATTCAAAAAGCTGGAAAGTCTATTCCTGAGATATTCAAAGAAAGTGGTGAATCAGGATTTAGAGCTATCGAAACAGAAGTAGCTATTGAAGCATCAAAAATGAACAACAAGATCATCGCTACAGGTGGTGGTGCTATCAAACATAAGGTTAATATGGATTTCTTACGTTTGAATGGAATCACAATATTTATTGATAGAGATATTGATAAACTAATCAGTGAAGATCCTACAAGGCCTCTTTCTTCATCTAAACAAGCATTACAACAAATGCATAAAGAAAGACATCCACTCTATCAAAAATATGCTGCATATGTGGCAGATAATAATTCAAATATTGAAGAAACCGTTGAAGATATCGTACAAGCTTATAACAATATCTTAGTGGATGCTGTGGCAGATTGAAAACTTTTCATAAAAAATTACATATTTATTAAATTCATATTTTAAATCCTTGTTATATCGTTGACACAGTTAACGAACAAACGTAATATTGATATTAAATTTAAGTCGGCAATAGAGGCGCGATGATGATGAGTATTTATCTGGAGATGACGGAAATCTTTGATAGATAAAGAAAGGTTGAATCGCCGAAACAGACAATGATCCGTAAGTTGTTTGGTTGGGGCATAGTTGAATAAGCTATGCACTCTCACCTAAAAGGTGGAGGAGCTATTACTTCTAGAATAAAGATTCAGGAAGCAGTAGGGAAAACCACACTGCTTCCTTTTTGTTTCTCATAAAAGATTGCTAGCTTAGATTAGAAAAGAGGTAATATTTTATGATTGATTTTCTTAACTGGTTGGATGGTGTGCTTTGGGGCGTGCCACTCATTGCGCTTATGATCATTACAGGTCTTTACTTTACGATTCGTTCTGGATTCTTCCAATTCCGTCATTTTGGATGGATCATGAAGAACACATTAGGGACGATCTTTAAGAAAGATGATGAAAATACAGAAGGAAAAGGTATGTTAACTCCTTTTGAAGCAATTTCTACAGCGATTGGTGGAACTGTTGGTTTCGGTAATATCGCAGGTGTCGCTACTGCTGTTGCTTCAGGTGGTCCTGGTGCTATTCTATGGATGTGGTTATGTTCCCTTCTAAGTATGATCTTAAAACAAGTGGAGGTTACTTTAGGTTGTTATTATCGTCATACAAATGATGTTGGTGAATATTATGGTGGTCCTACATACTACATGGAAAGTGGACTTGGTGAAGAACGTAAATGGGGCAAATTTTGGCTCATTCCAGCTATCATCTTCGCGGTAGGTATCTTCTCTACATTCTTCGTTTCTTCTTCTAACTTAACAGCAGCACAAGTCGTTAGTGGAGCTTTCAATCTAGGAACATATACGATCTGTGGCATTGAAATCGAAGGAACGATCATCGTTGGTGTTCTATTGTGTGTTCTTACATACATCATCACAAGTGGTGGAACAAAGAAGATTGCATCATTATTCTCTAAGTTAGTTCCATTCATGAGCGTTCTTTATATCATTATGGGTATCGGAATGATCATCGTTAATATTGGTAATGTACCAAGTGCCATCGTTTCTATTTTCTCTGGTGCATTTACAGGAACAGCCGCTGTTGGTGGGTTTGCTGGTGCAGCAGTCAGCGAAATCGTAAGAGTTGGTATGGCACGTTCTGTTTATTCTAACGAAGCTGGTTGGGGTACTTCTCCAATGATTCACTCTTCCGCTAAAACAAAGCATCCAGTCGCTCAAGGATTATGGGGTTCATTTGAAGTATTCTTTGATACAATGGTCATCTGTTCTATCACAGGTCTATCCGTCATCTTAAGTGGAAACTGGGTAGATGGAACAAACGGTGGTACTTTAGCACTTTCTGCCTTCTCAAGTAGTTTTGGTCAAATTGGTAGCATCTTACTTGCAATCATCATGATCATCTTTACAGTTACGACATCTGGTGGTTGGTTCACTTATTACTTAGCTATTCTTGAACATTTATATAAGAAAGAAGGAAAGTCTAAAGAACTCGTTTTGAAGATCTTCTATGCAATTCGTTCATTACCTGCATTGCTTTGGACGATCTATCTTGTAAAGACAAATAACCAAGGATTTATCTGGACAGTTGTAGATATTACTTCTGCAATTCCTACATTTGTTAACGTATTTGTTATCTTGTTATTAAGCAATCAATACTTTAAGCTATTAAAGGATTATAAAGCTAGATATCTAGGTGAGGGTGAAGTAGATCCTAATACTACTTTATTCTATGAGGAAAAGAAATAAAATGAAAACGATTTATTACAATGGAAATGTTTATACAGGTGAACTCCCTTTAGTAGAAGCATTCGCTGTAGAAGATGGAAAGTTTATTAGTGAAGGAACAAATGAAGAAATAAAGGCATTAGCAACAAGTGAAGATGTACTTGTTGATCTAAATGGAAACTTTGTATGTAGTGGTTTCAATGATAGCCACATGCATTTATTAAACTATGGTGCTTCCTTACTATCCGCAAAACTTGCAGAACACACAGAAAGTCTACAAGATCTCATTCAATGCATGAAAGATTTCACTACTGAACATCCTGTAAGAGAAAACGGTTGGATAACAGGTAGAGGTTGGAACCAAGATTACTTCACAGATGTTGATCGAATGCCAAATCGTTACGATCTAGATGAAGTATCTACAACAAACCCTATCGTTGTAACTAGAGCTTGTGGACACTGCTTAGTAGTCAATTCAAAAGCATTAGAACTATTAGGTGTATCTACTGACACTCCACAACCTGATGGTGGTCAGATTGGTATTGAAAATGGTGAATTAGATGGACGCTTCTTTGATAACGCAATGGATATGGTACATAAAGCCATCCCTGTTCCTAATAAAGATGAAATCAAAGATATGATTCGCATTGCATGTAAGGCATTAAATGCATATGGTGTCACAAGCAGCCAAACAGATGACTATTGTGTATATCGTGCTGTACCTTGGCAAACAGTCAATGAAGCATATAAAGAATTAGAAGAAAGCGGAGAATTAACAGTTCGTGTCTATGAACAAAGCAACTTCACAAACCTACCTGATTTAAAAGGATTCGTTGAAGCAGGTTGTGTAACTGGTGTAGGAACAGATTTATTCAAGATTGGACCATTAAAGATGTTAGGTGATGGAGCATTAGGTGCTCGTACAGCATTCTTATCTCAGCCATACGCTGATGATCCATCCACTTGTGGAATTCCAGTATTCTCTCAAGAAACATTAGATGAAATGATTGGTTACGCTAACGCACATAATATGCAAGTAGCAGTACACGCAATTGGAGATGCTTGCTTAGATAGAGTTTTATCCGCAATTGAAAAAGCATTAAAAGAAAATCCTAGAGAAGATCATAGACATGGTGTCGTTCATTGCCAGATTTCTAGAGCTGATCAATTAAAGAAGATTGAAGAATTAAATCTACATATCTATGCACAAAGTATCTTCTTAGATTATGACAACCATATCGTAGAACAACGTGTAGGAAAAGAACTTTCTTCTACAAGCTATAACTGGAAGACATTGATGAAGAATGGTGTTTCTGTATCCAACGGTACAGATTGCCCTGTAGAATTGCCTGACGCATTAGCAGGCATGCAATGTGCTGTAACTAGAACATCACTTCATGATAATGTAGGTCCATACCTTCCTGATCAAGCATTTACTGTTCAAGAAGCATTAGATAGTTATACGATCAGAAGTGCTGAAGGAAGCTTTGAAGAAAACATTAAAGGTAAGATTTCTGAAGGTTATATGGCAGACTTTGTCATCCTAGGACAAAACCCATTTGAAGTTGACCCTTCTACGATCAAAGATATTCCTGTATTAGAAACCTATCTAAGTGGTAAAAAAGTATATTAAACATTGTAGTAAAAGACAGAAGCACAATTGCTTCTGTCTTTTTATTCTTCTAATCCACAGATATAACGTATTGTTACACCATAGTAATTCGTAAATTGATATAATTCTTCCAAACTAGGATTCTGATTTTCTTTTTCATATCTAGAAATCTTAGATATCGAAAGTCCAATGATTTCTGATAATTCTTTCTTAGTTAAGTTTCTAGATTGTCGTAGTTTCAACAATCTATTTCCTACTTCTTTCATATCTATTGCGTTTTCCATATCTTTAATTTACATAATTTCTATGTATAACACAATAGTTTTATGTATGTTTTATATTGTTTGGAACAACCACGCAAAGATTGGCATTGTGATAATACATAAAAGTGTAGTCACAAAGTAGTATGCACTTGCATATTCAGAGTCTTTATCATAGACTTGTGCGATCTGTGTAATAGAGGCAGCACATGGTGCACTCGCCGCAAACAAAGTAATCAAGAATATCGTTGAACCATTTTCAACCATTGACTCAAAATCAATCAACTTCAATGTAATCAAACACAACATTGGTAATACGATCATCTTCAAGAATAAAGTTAAATAGAATTTTTTACTCTTTAAATATTTCTTTGCATCGATTCCAGCAATCAGCATACCAGCAACCAACATACTTAATGGACCTACCATATTGGTCATCTGATCCATTGTTTCTGTAATAAGTGTAGGTAATTGGATATTAAATACAAAGAATAAGATACCAATCGCACTAGCTATTACATTGATATTCTTAACAATAGCCATCACATCAAATTTCTTTTGTTCACAAATCAGCATTCTTCCATGTGTCCATATAACAAGTGTTTGAACAGCAATGAATGGTGTTGTATATACGACCCACTCTTTTCCAAATATCGCAATAACGATAGGCATGATGATATTACCTGAATTCGTATAAATGATTGAAGCCAATTCAATATTATTTAAATGAAAGATCTTACCTAACAAATGAGAAAAAACAATCATTACGATATGCAATACAATTGCCGCAACAAAGCTCAATATCAAGCCCTTCTGTACTTCTGGTGTACATTCTATTTGGAATGAGCCTATGATTACACATGGACATATCGCATATAACGTAATCGTAGATAATACTTTACTATCTGACTCTTTTAACAAATTGATCTTCACTAACAAAAAGCCAACAAAAATAATCAAAAACAATTCAATGATTTGTTTAAACAAAAGACCCGCAATCATAAAATTCTCCCTCTAATTTAATGATGTATTAGATAATATTTATCATATTATTTACCCATCCACAATGAAATAATGTTCCAAAAAGATATAATATAGTTATACATGAAGGTAAAAATATGCAT
>CAVCCE010000076.1:0-6919 GCA_963600555.1 Duodenibacillus sp. | reverse complement strand
TGAAGGTGGAAATACAGAATACGGTACAGATCACGAAGATCATGCTTTAGAAGACATGGAAGCAGAAATCCTTAAAAAGAGAGATCTCGCAAGAAATGCAGAAGTATTAGCTAGAGATTATTCTGGTGATGATGCCGAAGAAAAGATGAATGCTTTAAAAGAAGAATGGTCTAAGTTAACTGTTTGGGATACACCAGTAGAAAAGGAATATCAAGTTCGTTTTGAAAAAGCATTTGGTGAATTTGAACCAAGACAAGAAGAAATCAAGAAGAACAAAGCTGATAAAGAAGCTGTTGTAGCTAAAGCAGAAGAATTAAAGAATGCTGAAAACTTTAAAGATGCTAGAAATATTTTGAGTTCTTTACGCGATGAATTATATGCTATTGGTTCTGCTGGTGCTGAAGCTGATGCAGCATTCCGTACTGCTTTAAATAAGGTTGAACGTGAATTGCGTGATAAGCAAAAAGAATACAATGCAAACCGTGATGAAAGAATGGCAGCTGCTAAGCAAAAGAAGGAAGAAATCATCGCTAATGCAAAGCAGGTTACAACAAATGTTAAGAATTGGAAGAATGCTGGTGATAAGTTGAATTCTTTATTTGAAGAATGGAAGGCTGCTGGTAATTCTGGTAAAGATACAGATGATGCTTTGTGGGAGCAGTTCTCAGCTATTCGTAAGGAATTCAATACTGCTAGAAATGCTTTCTTTACAGAACGTTCAGCTAAATGGGAAGAATCTATTGCTACAAAAGAAAAGCTTATTGCTGAAGCAAAAGAAATTTCTGCTAAGAATGATTTCGGTAAAGAAAATACAGAACGTATGAAGGAACTCGACAAGGAATGGAGAGCTGCTGGATATTCTGGAAAAGATAAGAATGATAGTTTGTGGGATGCATTCAATGAAGCAAAGGAAGTATTCTGGGATGCTAAGAAAGCTGAATCTTTAAAGAAAATTCAAAATATCGTTGATCGTAAGAAATCAGAATTAGAATCTTTGAAGAAGAAAATCGAAGATCTTGAATTCAGAATTGAAATTGCTCCAAATCCTATGATGAAGGAAGATTCTGAAAGAGAACTTCACTTAAGAGAAGTTGAACTTGAAAAATTGTCTGCTTCTATTGAAGAAGATGAAAAGAAACTTTCTGATAATAAAGAGTAAATAACATGGATATCAATGAGAATTGATATCTTTTTTATTTTTTATGTATAAAATATAGATAAGAAAAAGAGGAATAAATTTATATGGTTAGATGGGGAATAATTGGTGCGGGAAGAATCGCACATCGTTTTTGTGAGAGTCTTAAACATTTTGATGATTGTGAACTATACGCTGTTAGTTGTAGGACACAAGAAAAAGCTGATGCTTTTAAACAACAATATAACGCAAAGATTGCTTATGAAGGATTTGATAATATTGTAAATGATTCAAATATTGATTGTGTTTATGTTGCGACTCCACATCAATTTCATAAAGAATGGATCATTAAATGTTTGAAATCTCATAAAGCAGTCTTATGTGAAAAACCTGCTTGCATGAATTCTGAAGAAATGAAAGAAGTCATCGTTTGTGCAAAAGAAAACAATACTTTATTCATGGAAGCAATGAAGACTAGATTTGTCCCTTTGTATCAAGATATTAAGAAGAGAATCATAAATGGTGATATTGGAGAAATACAATTGATTGAAACTAGTCTATGTAATGATATTGATCTAGATATGATTAAAGGTTCCTATCTATTAGATCCAAGTAGTGGTGGTGTATTAACAGATACTGGAATCTATTGCGTATCATGGATCGAAGATTATTTAAAAGGGAAATTTATTGTTCAAGATGTAGAAAAGAATATTCAAAATAATGTGAATCTTTATACAAAAGCGAATATTCAATTTTCTGAAGTATCTGCTGTTGTTGAATGTGCAATAGATCGTTCAAAAGATAGAGATGTAATCATTCATGGAACAAAAGGTATGATCATTGTGAAAGATCTACATAGGCCACAATATGCAATCGTTAAAACAGATGATATAGAAGAACTTCATATTCCTTATGAAGTAGATGATTTTTATAGTCAGATCAAAGAGTTTAATCAATTATTAAAACAAAATAAAATAGAAAGCTCTATTATGCCATTTGAATCATCTTTAAGATGCGCACAGATGATTGATTCAATCAATTCATATAAAGGAAAATGATATGTTGAAGGGTGTTATCTTTGATTTTAATGGAACATTATTCTTTGATTCAGATTACCATTTTCAAGTATTTCGAGAACTTAAGAAAGAAATTACAGGTAATGATCTTACATTAGAAGAAATGGAAAAAGAATATTCTGGTAGACCTAATAAAGAAATATTTAAAAAGATGTCGAATGATACATTTACTGATGAACAATGTGAGTATTATTCTAAACGTAAGGAAGAAATGTATCGCGAAATTGTTAGAAAAAGTGAAGATGCTAAACTATGTCCTGGAGCAATCCAATTATTTGAATATCTAAAAGATAAGAATATACCTTTTACAATTGCTTCAGCATCAATTAAAGAAAATATAGATTTCTTTGTTGAATATTTTTATTTGAATCAATGGTTTGATGTAGATAAGATCGTATATGATGATGGTACATACAAAGATAAAGTCATGATGTATGAAGATGCTAAAAAGAAGATTGGTGTAAAAGATAATGTATTAATATTCGAAGATTCTTTGAGTGGTATAAAGTGTGCTCATAAGATAGGTGCTTCAATCATAGTGATTGATAGAGAGAATCTTAGAAAGTACTATCAAGAATATGATGTTCTTCAAAGTGTGAAAGATCTATCTGAATCATTAGAAACTGTAAAAAGATTATGTGAGTAAACATAATCTTTTTCATTAGGAAAACTGATGGTTTGAAAAAGAAATTAGAATTGTTTGAATTATGGTTCTTGATTAATATTTTCTTAAAGAGGTAAATGTATGGAAAAAAGAAGACTTGGTAAATCTGATTTATTTGTAAATCCTGTAGGACTTGGATGCATGGGATTTTCACATGCTTCTGGTGATCCAACACCGGAAAAAGAAGCGATTCAAACAATTAGAGAAGCTTATGAATATGGATATGATTTCTTCGATACGGCAGAAGCATATACAGGTATCTATCCAGATGGTTCAATTTCTTATAATGAAGAACTTGTAGGAAAAGCATTAAAAGATGTAAGAGATAAAGTTGTGATTGCGACAAAGATGGGCGTATCTCATAATCCTGATCGTTCTCTAAAACTAGATTCTTCACCAGAAACGATTCGTAGATCTCTAGAGAAATCTTTAGAAAGACTAGGTACAGATTATGTTGATATTTATTATCAACATCGTATTGATCCTAATGTGGAACCAGAAGTAGTAGCGGAAACAATGGGACAATTGATCAAAGAAGGCAAGATTCGTTATTGGGGAATCTCAGAAACAAATGAAGATTATCTAAGAAGAGCACATGCGGTAACACCTGTTACAGTCATAGAAAATCGTTATTCTATGATGGCTAGATGGTATGATGTTATGTTCCCAGTATGTGAAGAACTAGGTATTTCTTATGTTGCGTTTTCACCTATGGCAAATGGGTTCTTGACTGGTGCATATACTCCAGATACGAAGTTTGAAGGAAAACAAGACTATAGAGGAAATATGCCACAATACTCTAAAGAAGGATATGCAAAGGCAGAGAAGCTTCTTCAATTATTAGATACACTTTCTAAGGAAAAGAATTGTACGATGGCTCAATTATCTTTGGCTTGGATGATGAATAAGAAAGATTATATCGTTCCGATTCCTGGTAGTAGAAAGATTGAAAGAATTCAATCTAACTTTGATGCAGGAAATATCATTCTAACAAAAGAAGAAGTAGAAAATATTGATCATCAATTGGATGGTATGCAATTTGATGTATTTGGAGGACATAAAGCAAAATGAATGAATATACATGCACATTCCCAATTGGAAATGAAAATCTAAAATACGCAAAGTATTTTACAGGGAAAAGTTTTATTAGTGATCTATCAAGTGAAACATCTCAAGTTGTCATTGATAATGTAACATTTGAACCTGGATGTCGTAATGCATGGCATATCCATAATGGTGCTCAACAAATCTTGATCTGTGTAGGTGGAGAAGGCTGGTATCAAGAAGAGGGAAAAGAAGCTATCAAGATGAAACCTGGTGATATCATAGAAATTCCACTTGGTGTAAAACATTGGCATGGAGCTACTAAAGATAGTTGGTTCTCACATCTTTCTGTATTATCTAGATCAGAAATGGTAAATGGTTCTACTGAATGGAAGGAACCAGTTAGTGATGAAGACTATTCTAAACTATAACTCTTGACTTGAAGTTAACTTTAAGGTGTATATTAAAAATAAGTTCTGAGGAGGACAAAACAATGGAAACTTTTGATTTTATTCATAAGAAATTTGGCTTTGGTATGATGCGTCTACCTATGAATGGTGATGTAGTTGATACTGATCAAGTTTCAAAGATGGTTGACTACTTTATTGATAATGGATTTAACTATTTTGATACTGCCCATGGTTATATAAATGGTTTGAGTGAAAAAGCAGTCAAGACATGTCTATCATCTAGACATGATCGTTCAGAATATATTCTGACAGATAAGCTAACTGGTTCATTCTTCAAGAAACAAGAAGATATTCGCCCACTATTTGAATCACAGTTAGAAGCTACTGGCGTTGATTACTTTGATTTCTATTTGATGCATGCGCAGAATGCTCATGAATTTGTTAAGTTCAAAGAATGTAAGGCATATGAAACAGCATTTGAATTAAAGAAGGAAGGAAAGGTAAAACACGTAGGTATTTCTTTCCATGATCGTGCTGAAGTATTAGATCAAATCTTAACAGAATATCCAGAAATTGAAATCGTACAGATTCAATTCAACTACTTAGATTACAATGATCTTTCTGTTCAATCTAAACTTGTTTATGAAGTATGTGAAAAACATGATAAACCGGTATTAGTTATGGAACCTGTAAAGGGTGGTAACTTAGTAAAATTACCAACAGATGCACAACCTATCTTAGATGCATTGAATGGCGATGGTTCTAATGCTTCTTATGCGATTCGTTTCGCAGCATCTTTTAAAAATATGAGAGTCGTTCTTTCTGGTATGTCCACATTTGAACAGATGCAAGATAACGTATCTTTTATGAAAGACTTCAAACCATTTACTGAAGAAGAATATAAAGCAGTAGAAGAAGTCGCAGAAGTATTTAGATCTCATAAGATGATTCCATGTACTTCCTGTCATTATTGTGTAGAAGAAAATCATTGTCCAAGAAAGATTCGCATTCCTGAAATGTTTGCGAACTATAACACTAAGAAAACATTCGGTGATTGGAATGCTGATTATTACTACAACAATGTATTGGTATCTGGTGAACATTCTAAGGCTAGTGAATGCGTTAAGTGTGGTATGTGTGAAAAGGTATGTCCTCAACACTTACCAATTAGAGAATTACTTGTACAAGTTAAAGAAGAATTTGAAAAGTAAAATAAGACCCTGTAGGCGTATAGTTTACAGGGTTTAATATTCAAGAGATTTTAAATAATCTATAGTAAAAACAAATAAATTTGCTAAAAATGATAAAGAATAATATCCTATAATACTATAGTTTTGTACTCCATAAAAATATTTGATATCAGGATCTATATCAGGGTAATCATCTTGTGTAATTAAAACAGAATAGCAATTTGCTATTTTAGCTGAATTGAATAAGAAATGGGTGATTTTTGAATTGTATTTAGAATCAATGCTAGCAACAATTAGTGCGTCATCATTCTCAAATTTAATAGAGTGTGCTTCGTGAAATGGTATTAAGAATGTTTGAATGCCATATGATAGTAAAGCGATTTGTATAACGCCTAGTTCAGTAAGTGAATGTTTATCGCTTATTATAAAAATTTTGTTTTTTTTGAGAATGTTTTCCCACATAACTGATGTTGTATTAAGATTAATACAATTAGAGGTGTTGCTGAGATTTAATGTAACATAATCATAGTATTTACTAGTGAATGAAGCGAGATTGGAATATGGGTAAATTTCATTCATGATTTTTTTTCTTTCATCATTGAACATATTCAAATATATAGAATACTCAATTTTGAATTCAGTTACACTTGAATAGCCTGCTTTTGAGAAGAAACGAATGACAGAAGAAGGGGATGTGGCGGATTCATTTGCTATTTTATCTACGGTTAATTCATCGATTTTATTAAAATAACTATAAACCACCTTTGCGATAGCTTCATCTGTTGAGTTTTTAGGAATACTATTGCAGAAATCTAAAAAATTTGAATTCTTTGTGATTAATTTTTCATTATTCAAGTCACACATAAAAAAATTATAACATATACAATTTTTGGTATCATATCAGAATCTGATATGTCATTCACATAATGAAATGTTTAGTATATTAATAATCTATTATTCTTTAATTGTATTAGACATACTTTGTTGGTTAAGTGAAAGGTATAGATTATAGTATCTTAAACTATATAGAAGGGAAACGTAATAAAAGATAGAAGAAAGTATGAAAAAACTAATTAGAAATAAAAGTTTAAAAGTTAGTAAATTTAAAGTTCATTGTGGTGGAATTTTAGTTCATTGCTCTTTCTTTGCTCATTAACTTTTTTGTATGTCTAATACATTTCGCTTATGGGAGATAGTATTATATGAATGATTTAGAAAAAATAACTGTAAAAAAGTATGATGACAAATATGTTTTGATTAATGCGGAAAATCCTTCTTGGATATCATTGAGTGATGAAGGATATGAACTTTTTCTTGATATAGATAAATATGGAGTTAATAATGTAAAAAATCCAGATTTGCACAGTGTGGATGACAAGTAGTAAAATTTATGCGTCCTA
>CAVCCE010000075.1:0-6984 GCA_963600555.1 Duodenibacillus sp. | reverse complement strand
TTGGAATACTAGTCAAGGAGTAGCAACAACTACAGCTACATTTGGTTTAGTAGGTGGTTTGTTAATTGGAATTTGTTTAATCAATTGGGCAGTAAGAAAAAAATATATAACTTTCTTGAATCAACCATCTGACATCCCTCTGTCAATGAAATTAGGATTCGAAAAAGATATTTCAAAACAAAGTAGTACTGGTAGAGAAACAACGTTATCTTCTTCAATTGATGTATATGCATTTCATATAGCAATTATCTTTATAGGTTGTTTATTAGCTAACTTGTTTTTGAAACTTGTAAAAATTTTAAATATACCTGTATTATCAAATATTTCTATATGGGCATATGGAATGATCATTATGTTTATAATATGGGGAATCATTTGTAAGTTAAATTTAGATTATCTTTTTGATTCAAAGGTAAAAGGGCATATTACAGGTTCATTGACTGACTTTGCGGTGATTTCCGCGGTAGCCAGCTTGCCTATAAAATCTGTAAGTACATATCTCATTCCAATCATTGTTATGGTAGTTTTAGGCTTTATTTTAACAACAATTGTATTGACAGTATTATGCAAATATTTATTAAATGGATATTGGTTTGAACAGATGATTAGTATGTTCGGGATGAGTACAGGTGTATTTTTAACTGGATTATTGTTGCTGAGAATATGTGATCCTGATTTGAAAAGTCCAGCACTAGCAAGCTATTCATTTTCTTATTCTTTAACGAGTATATGTTATTTTATTGGATTAAATGCATTTATACTTTTACCAATATATACAAATGCTTTTATAACAATGATTGTTTCAATCATATGTGCATTGATTTTTACTTTATTAGCAATTTTTTCAAGTAGGCTATGTTTTCGTAAGATAGATAGTTAGAATGGAATAATATTTCACTGTTATTAAGATATAATTTTTGTTATGGAGGGTGAAAATAAATGAGTTTTCCTAAAAATTTTTTATGGGGTGGCGCAGTTGCTGCTAACCAATTAGAAGGTGCGTGGTTGGAAGATGGTAAACAACCTAACGTTACTGATGTTCTTGTAGGTATTGGTTCAAAAGAACCTGGTATCAAGTGGAATCCAGAATCCAAGAAATATGAGATGGCTTTGGATCCAAATAAAAAATATCTATCTCATGAAGCTATCGATTTTTATCATCGTCATGCAGATGATTTAAAGCTAATGTCTGGTATGGGATTTAATTGTTTTAGAACATCAATTGCTTGGGGTAGAATTTTTCCAAATGGTGATGAAACAGAACCTAATGAAAAGGGGTTAGCTTTCTATGATCAATTATTTAAAGAAATGAAAGATCTTGGAATGGAACCTGTTATCACAATGTCACATTATGAAACACCACTACATCTTTTAACAGAATACGGAGGATGGTCTAATTCTAAGTTGATTGAATTCTGGAAGAATTATTCTAAAACATTATTTACACGTTATAAGGGTGTTGTTAAGTATTGGCTTACATTTAACGAAGTAAATGCAATGCTTAGAAATCCATTTGTTGCAGGAAGCGTTTTAACAATTGACGATCCTGCAGATCCAAGTGATCCAATTGGCTCCACAACAAAGAAAGATGTATGGCAAGGTTATTATAATATTCTTGTAGCTAATGCTTGGACAGTTAAATTAGCTCATGAAATCGATCCAAATGCATTAGTTGGTAATATGATGACTGCTTCTGGTGTAGTTACATATCCTGAAACATGTAAGCCATCTGATAATTTTGGCGCATATGATACTCAAAGATGGGCTGTGTATTATATGTGTGATCCTATGGTATTTGGTGAAATTCCTCCATATGTAAAAGCTTTATGGAAGAAAAACCCAGAATGGACACCTGCAATGAATGATGATGAACTAAAATTAATGAAAGAAAATACAATTGATTTTATTTCTTATAGTTATTATCGTTCAGCTGTTTATGCTAGTGATGCAGAAATGGCTATGAATAGTGGTGGTATCAAAGGAAAGAATAATCCTTATTTAAAAGAATGTTCTCCAGAACCATGGAGTTGGCCAGTTGATCCAGAAGGATTAAGATTATTAATTAATGTATTTGAAGATCGTTATCACTTACCACAATTCATTGTTGAAAATGGTATTGGTCTAGATGAAAATCTTGATGAAAATGGAACAATTGATGATCCTTTTAGAGTCAGATATCTTGAACAACATTTAAAACAGGTTGAACTTGCGATTGAAGATGGTTGTAATGTTATGGGTTACTTATGGTGGGGCCCAATTGATGTAGTTTCTGCTGGTACAGGCGAAATGAAAAAACGATATGGTTTCGTTTATGTTGATCGTTTCAATGATGGCCATGGTACTTTAGAGAGAAAAATCAAAAAATCTTATTATAGATATAAAGAAATCATTGAATCTAATGGTGAAGCTCTAAAGAAATAAATGAATAAAGGTCTAATTCAACTGAATTAGACCTTTTATTTCTATTCATTGTTGGGTAAACATTGTATAATAATTATGCATTCTAAGAGTGAAGAGAAATCTAAACTTAAAGAGTTGTAGGCAATCATATGTTTTTTTGTGTGCATCTCTTTTTGGAATGGGATGCATTTTTGTTTATACACAAACAAAAATGAAGAAAGGAAAAAAAGGAATGAAATTGTTTAAATTATTACTCTCAGCTATTTTAGCTACATCACTTGTTGCGTGTTCTTCTACAACACAATCAAGTACTTCTTCAACATCTTCTTCTGTAGTGGAAGAAGCAACTACTGTTACTATCACAGATCATGCTGATCGTACGGTTACAGTCCCAACAAATCCTCAAAAGGTAGCAGTTCTTGATATTTTGCCTTTAGCTAGTATGTTAACTGTTTATCTAGATTCTGCATCAAGTATCGTTGCAATGGAACCTGCTAGCATGAATGCAGCAAAGAATGGTATTTTATCAGAGCTTTATCCGGAAATTTTAAATGTTACTACTGATATCATGGATGGAGATGATGTAAATATTGAAAGTTTGATTGCATTAGAACCAGATGTTGTATTCTATAATGCCTCCAATACTGAAGAATTAGAAAAATTAGAAAATGCAGGTCTTACTGCTGTTGGTATTTCTCCTACAAAATGGCAATTTGATTGTATAACGACATTTAATGAATGGATGGATCTTTTGAATCAGATTTATCCAGAACATATGGGAGAAAGAGAAGAATTAATTAGTACTTATTCAACTGATGTTTATAACATGGTTCAAGAAAAAGTTTCTGATGTTACTGATAAACAAAAAGTATTATTCTTATATCAATATGATGAAAATACAATGATTACTTCTTCTTCAAAGTTCTTTGGACAATGGTGGTGTGATGCTGTTGGAGCTACTAATGTAGCACAAGATGTTCAAGCTGAAAAAGCAAATGCTGTTATTACAATGGAACAAGTATATGAATGGGATCCTGATGTAATTGTAATAACAAACTTTACTACTACAACACCTGATGATCTTTACAATAATGCTATTGGAAGTGATGATTGGAGTAATGTTACTGCTGTAAAAAACAAAAGAGTCTATAAAATGCCACTTGGTACATATAGAACATATACACCTAGTGTAGATACTCCAATGACTTTAGAATGGTTAGCACAAGCTGTTTATCCTGAAATATTCTCAGACTTAGATGTTAAATCTGATGTTAAAGAATATTATAAGAATTTATTTGATGTTACTTTGACTGATGATCAAATTGATGCAATGTATACACCAAATTCTGATTCTGCAAGTATGAATTAAAAAAGAAAGGTAGTTATTCGTGGAAAAAAAATTTCGGTTAACAATGATAATTGGAATTATATCAACTGTTGTATTTTCAATTATTGCGATATGTTTAGGACAATTTAAAATTAGTGTAATTGATGTATTCCGCATATTAATACATCAAGAAACGAATATAAATAATGCTAAAATCGTTATTTTTAATGTACGTATTCCACGAATATTACTTTCTTTGGTTGCAGGTAGTGGACTTGCGGTTGCGGGGGCCGCATTTCAATGCATCTTTTCAAACCCGTTAGCTACTGCGGATACTTTAGGATGTGCAAATGGTGCATCCTTTGGTGCTGCATTAGGGATTTTGATTGGATTAAATTCACTAGGTGTTCAATTTACTGCTTTGATTATGGGATTAGTAGCGGTATTGTTAGTATTTATTATTTCAAAAAATACGCAAAAGTTCTCAAGCTCTATTATGATGGTCGTATTATCTGGGCTAGTTATTTCTTCTTTGTTTTCATCACTTGTTTCACTGGTTAAATATGTTGCGGATCCTAATGATGTATTACCAGTTATTACATTTTGGCTGATGGGAAGTTTCTCTGGAGCTACAATTAAAACATTAGTGATAGGATCTCCATGTATCATTTTAGGAATCATAATTCTTTATTTTATGAGATATCGATTAAATGTCTTATCTCTTCCAGAAGATGAAGCTAAGTCATTAGGAATTAATTTGAAATTAACTAGAACAATTGTCATAATTGCTGCTTCATTAATAACAGCTTCTATTGTTTCGATATGTGGTGTAATTGGATGGGTAGGACTTTTAATTCCTCATATTTGTAGAATGTTATTTGGTAATAATCAATGTAAAGTTATTCCTGGTTGTATTGTTTTCGGAGCCTTATTTATGTTAGTCGTAGATACGATTGCTAGATGTATAAGTGCTTCTGAAATTCCTGTTTCTATCTTAACAGCTATAATAGGTGCTCCGTTATTTATTTTGTTGTTAAGGAAGAAAGGAGCAGTACAATTATGATTCTTGAAGTTAAAGATGCTTCATTTTGGTATGATATAAAACATCCTGTTTTAGAAAATATTAATTTCAAAATCAATGAAGGGGATATTGTCTCCATTCTTGGACCAAATGGGGTAGGGAAAACGACATTATTGAAATGTGTTATTGGATTATTGGAATGGAAAAAAGGATATACTTATTTTAATGATATTTCGATAAATGAAATTGTTAAAAAAACATTCTTTCAACAAGTATCCTATGTTCCTCAAAGTCATAATATTTCTTTTCCATGTTCTGTATTTGAAACTGTCTTATTAGGAAGAAGTTCATATATTGGAATGTTTCAAGCACCATCTAAAATTGATAAAGAAAAAGCAATGGAAGCAATACGTTTATCTGGTATTGACAATCTGATTGACGCTAATATCAATCAGATATCAGGAGGTGAACAACAATTGGTTTATATAGCTAGAGCATTATGTACTGACCCAAAAGTTATAGTATTAGATGAACCTGAAACAAGTCTAGATTATTCAAATCAAGTTAGAGTATTATCTTTATTAAAAAAATTATCTAAAGAAAAGAAAATTACAGTGATTTTTAATACACATTATCCTGATCATGCGTTAGATATTTCTAATAAGATTCTTTTCTTAAAGAAAGATGGTACATCTATATTTGGAAATACGAATGAAATTTTAACAGAAAAAAATCTAACAGAAGTTTTTCATGTTAATATTTCTTTGGTTGATAATATAATTGATGGAAAAAAATATACAACATTAATTCCAATTATGAAGGAAGGAGTAGATTGATGGAAGAAACAAGAATTGCAATTATTGCTATTGTAGTTGAAAAAGGTGATGCTGTTGCAAGTATGAATGAAACACTACATGAATATGCGAAATACATTATTGGTAGAATGGGTATTCCATATCATAAAAAAAATATTTCTTTAATTAGTGTTGCAATAGATGCACCTAACGATGTAATTTCTGCTTTATGTGGTAAGTTAGGAAATATTAATGGCTTAACAGTTAAAGCAGCATATTCGAAAGCTTAAGATAGATTGTATATGATCTATCTTTTTTTATCAAAAAAAAGGGAACGTATTACGTTCCCAAACAATCAATTTAATTCATCAATTACTTTATTGATAACATCTTCAACTTTAACATCTTCTTTATCTGATGTTCTTTCTTTAAATTCAACATTTCCATCTTGAATTCCTTTACCAACTGTAATTCTGTATGGAATACCTATTAATTCCATATCTTTGAATTTAACACCAGGTCTTTCATCTCTGTCATCCAAAATAACTTCAATTCCTTTAGATGTTAATTCATCATACAACTTATTTGCAACTTCAACTTGTTTCTCATCCTTCATAGAAATGATTACAATAGCTACTTGGAAAGGTGCAATATCCTTTGGCCAATTAATGCCATTATCATCAATATTTTGTTCACAAAGTGCAGCCATTGCACGAGCTGGTCCAATTCCATATGATCCCATCCAAACATCTTGCAATTTATTATTAGAATCTAGATATTGTAAGCCCATAGCTTTAGAATACTTTGTTCCTAACTTAAATGTATTACCAACTTCGATTCCATGAGCAAAATGAATCTTTCCACCACAACATGGGCATGTATCGCCTTCTTTGATATTGGAAATATCTCCAACTACATCAGCTTTAAAATCTTTTGGATTTACATTGATGTAGTGGTAACCTTCTTTATTTGCGCCAGCACAGAAGTTCTTCATATTCATGATTTCCCTATCTACAACAATCTTAGCATTTAAGCCAACTGGACCAGTAAAACCAGGAACAGCATTGCTTGTAGCAATCAAAGAATCATCGGCAAAGTTCACTTCTGTACAACCTAATAACTTACAAACTTTATTTTCATTTAATTCTCTGTCGCCTCTAATGAAGAACACTACTAGCTCATCATTAATGTTCATTAATAATGCTTTAATGCTATTTTTAGGATCAAGTTTTAAATAATCACAAACTTCTTCAATTGTTTTTGCGTGTGGTGTTTCAACCATTTCTAGTTCTTTTTCTTCAATACTAGCATCAGAAGGTTTGCTAATTAACTCTGCAACTTCAATATTACTTGCGAAATCACAATTGTCACAAAGAACTAGGATATCTTCGCCTAAAGGTGTAACTGCTTGGAATTCCTCAGATAATAACCCACCCATGATA
>CAVCCE010000074.1:0-6986 GCA_963600555.1 Duodenibacillus sp. | reverse complement strand
ATTCACTGATGCCATAAACGACACCAAAGTTAACTGTCTTCGCTTTACGTCTCATATCACTTGTCACTTCATCTTGAGATACATCAAAAATATCCATAGCAGTTTTTGTATGCGCATCTACACCATTTTGAAATGCTTCGATCATATTCGTTTCATTTGCCATATGAGCTAACATTCTTAATTCGATCTGATGATAATCACAACTCATCAATAAACAATCCTCTTCCGGTTTAAATGCTTTACGAATCTTCTTTCCTTCTTCATCTCTAACAGAAATATTTTGAAGATTTGGTTCAGAAGAAGAAAGTCTACCAGTTTGCGTAGCACATTGATTATAGATCGTATGGATCTTACCATCTCTCTGAATATATTTCTTTAGACCTTCTGCATACGTAGAATAGATTTTAGATAATTTACGATACGTTAAGATATGATCAATGATTGGATGAATTCCAGATAAGCTTTCTAATTTATCGGCACTTGTAGTTCTCTTTTTGCCACTAGGCAATCCTAAGTCGTCATATAATACTTCACTTAATTGTTTTGGTGAATTGATATTAAATTCTTTATTTGCGATAGAATAAATTGCTTCTGTTTCTTTTTGGATACGTGCATATGTATCTTCTGCAATTTCATTCAATACATTGATATCAACTTTAATTCCTTCCTTTTCCATACGATAAAGGATCTCAGTCAATGGCATTTCAATTTCACGATATAATTTTTCCATACCATATTCTTGAATCTTTAAATATGTCAATTGATACAATGTGTAAATGTTTTGTGCTGATTCACATGCATATTTTGTTTGTAATTCTTCATCTACAAATAAGACTGGTTTGTTTGCTTTTCCATATACTTCTTCAAAAGTAACAGATGTAGATAATCCAAACGCATCAGAAATCTTTTCTGTTGAAGTCAATGTAGAATCACATAGAGAAGCTAAGATCATTGCATCATCAAAGAAAGTGATATTTAGACCTTCATTCTCTAAAAGATGCATATTTCGTTTGATATCATATCCACATTTATGTGGTTCTTCATGTGATAAGTAATTTAATAGTTCTTGATCTTTCTTTAGATCATTCAAAGAAATATAATAAGCTTTCTCACCATTTGTTAAAGAAATACCATTAATTTCTGCATTCATAAAATTCATCTTATTTTCATCTAAGAAAATAAAAGATTCATGTTCTAAAAATTCATTTGGAACCTTATCTACTTTATGAAATGAGAATTCTTTTCTCTCTTCAACAACAGGAGCAGAAGTAGTAGTCATTCCTTCATATCGAGATGCAAGCTTGTTCATATCTAAAGACTTCAAATAAGATACAAGAACAGAATAATCCGGTTTAAAAATAAGATCATCAAAAGAGAATGGTAGATCTACATCTGTCTTAATAGTAGCTAAAGTCTTAGACAGCAATGCATTATCATGACCTTCTACGACCTTTTTGCCTAACGCACCTTTGATTTCTGTTTCATGTTCTAATACACCTTCAACAGAACCGTATTGTGTTAATAGTTTAACTGCAGTTTTTTCACCTACACCAGGAATACCAGGATAATTATCTGAGCTATCACCCATCAACCCTTTTAGATCAATGATCTGTATAGGATCGATTCCCATCGTTTCTTTGATTTTTTCTGGTGTCATGACATCCATGTCTGTAATACCTTTCTTCATTAGTAAAACAGATGTCGTATCATCCACTAACTGCAACATATCATGATCACTTGTTAAAATCGTTGTTTCTGTATCTTTGAATGTCTTAGAAGCTGTTCCAATCAAATCATCAGCTTCAATATTTTCCATTTCGATCCACTTTATATGATAAGCATCACAATATTCACGAACCAATTGAAATTGAGGAACTAGATCTTCAGGAGTTGGTTTTCTACCACCTTTATAATCTGCATAAAGATCATGTCTAAAAGTATGCTTTCCAGCATCAAAGGCAACCAATATAGCATCAGGATGAATCATGTCAATTGCCTTTTGCATCATGTTAGCAAATCCATACACAGCATTCGTAGGTACGCCACTGCTAGTTGTCATTCTAGCACCACCATAAGCAGTCGCATAATAAGCTCTAAATAACATGGAATTTCCATCCGTTAATAATAATTTTTTCATGATCCCTCCTATATCTGACAAAAAGGCAATTACTTGCCTTATTTTGATTCAATAATTGATTCTAAAGATTGTAGATTCTGATAAAAAATAGATATGTAATCTTTACCAGCGTTGTATTCTTCATCAGACAGTGAAGAAAGATTGCTAAGATCTACTCTTGTAAGATCACAATCTTCTTTGATCTTATTATAGAGATCAATCATTTCTTCACTCATATTTGATTCATAAGCAATATAATGTACATCATCATCTTTGATTCTTTTTTCTATCAATTCCAATTGCTCATCATCGGGCATAGAACCATATCTACTTAATACAACTGGATATACTTCAAAACCAAACGCTTTTTGCCAAGAGCCAAAACAACTAGACATAGAAACAAATTTGATCGTCTGATTATTTCTTTCTAATGTATTTGCTAGATTTTGGTATTGTGCATCAATGCTAATCAAATCTTCTTCTAGCTCTTCATAGTTCTGTTCAATACTATCTGCTATGGCTGCATTTGTACTAACTAAATAATCTTTGATATCAGATGCCATAGATAGCATCGTAATTGGATCCAACCATAAACATAGATCTTTTTCATACATATCAACAGAATCAAATGTAGATCCTTCATAATATGGTGATGTTACATATTCAACTGTACCATCTTCATTTTCTTGTTTTGTATATCTTTGAAAAGCATATACTGTATTTTTACTAGAAAGATCAACTACTGTAATTCCATTATTTTTGATATCTGTAGAATGAGAAACAAAATATGGTTCTAGATCACCAATATGAAACAAAACCTTCCCTGTATCCAATACATCTTCATACTCATCAACAATAGATGCTTCTTGAACGATAGAATTATCAGACTGAATAGATTGATACAATTCATTTTCACCTACTAGACGTTCAATGATATAGCCTATTGGATAAACAGTATATAAGATCTTTGTGCGTTTACTAGTACATCCAAAAGATAAAGATAAAAATAATGAACATATCAATGTGCAAAGAAAATGTTTTCTCATAAATTTTCCTCCACATTATCTACTTTAAATGTTTTTAAATAAATAACTCTTAAAGCTAAGAAAGCTGGAATTGCGATAATTAAACCAACAACGCCAAATAAAGCACTAAACGTAAAGATAGAGAACAGTGCCCATAAAGGAGTAACAGCTGTATTATGTGAATGAACGAGTGGAGCAATCACATACTCGTCAACTTGTGATAATACAACGATCATAATGATTAAAATAACAACTCTAGCTCCAGGTAAAGATAAAGCAGTCAATAAAGCAATACAGTTAACGATCGTTGGTCCAATATAAGGAATCAATAATGAAATGCTTGTCATACAAGCTAAGATCAACCAGTCTTGATGTCCAATCAATAAATACAAAATTGCATATTCTATAAATTTCACTAACATCAAAATAACTAAAGAATGTACATAACTTGAAACTTCCTCATTAATGGCAATAGTGCATTCTAAACATTTCATAGAAATCTTTCGTGTAATACGAATGATCTGATAACAGATCTTATTCCATTCTAATGACATAAAAATAGAAATGATAATTGCGAATATGCCTGTTGTCGTAGTTCCAATTGCATTTGTTAATAACTTTGGAATTGAATTACCAACTTCAGGAATCAATGAAGAAAGGTTCTTCAAAGAATTTGTACCTTCTTGAACGATAGATAATAACCATTGATTATTAGAAGAATTATTCGTGAATTCAGAATAAAGATTGATCAACCAATTTACTCCATTGATCATAGAATTAATAAAATCACCAGTTCTAGATAAGATCAAAGGAACGATAGAACAAATCAACCACACAAAAAACAACGCAATAACGATATAGCATATCGCAACCATTACACCTCTTTTGATATGATGCTTTTCCCCATAAGCAATTGGTGTTTTTAAAATATATGCAATCACAAAGCCAATCAAGAAAGGACATAATACATTCCATATCTTCGTGAAGATCCAACTCCAAAAACTTCCAGTCTTTAGAAACAATAAAATCACCAATAAAATAAGTACTACTTTTATTAAAGCCTGTACCGATACATCATGATTCAATTTTTCTTCTAACATTCGTAAGTACTTCATGCATAATATTCTAACATCTTTTGTACCTACTCTCTAGTCAGTGAAATGATTTATCAAAAAGAATCGAATAACAATCTTGTCCTGTAACGATCAAATGATCTAAAACATTGATTTCTAATAACTTACATGCTTCTAATATTCTTTTTGTTATTTCATAGTCTTCTTTTGATGGACTAATATTTTGAGAAGGATGATTGTGTACAAGAATCATAGATACAGCATTTGAAAGTAAAGCTTCTTTAACGATTTCTCTAGGATAAATCATTGCGTAATTCACAGTTCCTTTAAATAAGATCTTATAGTTGATGATATGATTCGCATTATCTAGATATACCACCATAAAATTCTCTATCTTTTCAAATCCTATCTTAAGCTTTAACCATTGTAAAAAGCTTCTTTGAGATTGAATAACATCTTTATGTTCTATCTTTTCAAAACTAATTCGTTTCAACAACGTAAATACTGCTTGTAATTCCAAAGCTTTCACATTGGAAATTCCTTTTACACTTGTCAGTTCTTTAATGGAAGATGAAGATAGATTACCTACTCCGCCACTTTTGTCCAGTAATTCTCTAGCGATATCTAATGCTGAATGCTCTTTCGTTCCATTTCGTATCAACAAAGCTAATAATTCAGAATTACTTAATGAATCGATTCCGAATTGTAAAGCTTTTTCTCTTGGTTTTTCATAGGTTGGTAAATGATGAATCAATGTCATAAAAAAACACCTCCTATATACTATTCACAGAAAGTGTTTAAATTCCCTTATTTTTTTGGAATAAATTTAGAAATAATCGTTGCACGGTCTTCATTAGAGATAGATTTTCTTGTAGATAAGACAATATCTCTACAATTATCTGTCAATATCGAAGCAATCGTAAACGCAACGATTCCTTCTCCTTTTTTATCTTTTGTATGAATGACCTTTTGAATTTCTTCCTTTAATGCACTTTTAAATCTTAAGAAAAAAGATTCAGAACTTCCATTACCAGATAAAGAACGAATCATTTTCTTATTTTTATCAAACGTACAAAAAATGTTATAGACAGATTGATCTGGTTCAATAAACAATTTAGAAATAGATTCTTCATTCAAATGCATCATCATCTGCATAAAATCTGTTTCAAATTGTTCTTTTAATGCATTGATATCTTTATAATGCGCATAAAACGTAGCACGAGATACATTTGCTTTCTTGATAACATCACTTACTGTGATCTTATCAATGATCTTTGTACCAGTCATATCAATATATCCTTGTAGGATAGCTTTCTTATTCTTAATTACATCTCTTCTTTCAGCCATGAACTAACTCCATACACATTGTATGACTTTAAACATTATTTGAAAAGAAAAGATTACTGGAATATGCTTAATAAGCTACTTAATCCACCAATTGCCTCTTTCAATTCGCTCATTGTTTGATTCAATGTGTCATAATCAAAATTATTCAATCCTTGGATCGTTGGTTGAATATTATTTAAAACATCTTCTAAAGACTGTAATAATGTCATGACCTTTGGTACAACAACAATACATCCAGCTACTACGCCAACGATTGCCAATAATAAAATTACTAGAATAAATTGTTGTGTTTTAAGTGTCTTCTTCTGTACTGCTAATGTCTGCTTCAATAGTTCCAATTCTTCATTGTTCATAATATATGCCCCTTTTTTATAAAAATTATACCTTTTTAAACAACTTTTTCAAAATTATCTTGCATAAATTTAACACTATGATAAAATATTTCTTGCTTGTTGGGATATAGCCAAGCGGTAAGGCAACTGGCTCTGAACCAGTCATCTCGGGAGTTCGAATCTCTCTATCCCAGCTGAAACGATCAACGTAAGTTGGTCGTTTTTTATTGAAGGAAGCGTATTTTAAGAGTACAATAGACTACGCAAAAAGGAGTTAGAAATATGACAATTCGTACTAGATTTGCCCCTTCTCCAACAGGTTATATGCATATTGGTAACTTAAGAACTGCTTTATATGCATATCTTGTTGCGAAAAAGGATCCTAATGGTGTGTTTATTCTTCGTATTGAAGATACAGACCAAGGAAGATTAGTAGAGGGTGCTACTGATATTATTTATGACACATTAAGTGCATGTGGATTAAAACATGATGAAGGACCAGATGTTGGTGGCGACTATGGTTCTTATGTACAATCCGAAAGAGTTAAGAGTGGATTGTATTTGGATTATGCTAAAAAATTAATTTCTAAAGGTGGTGCTCATTATTGTTTCTGTGATGAAGAAATGATCAATGCACAAAGAGAATTACAAGAAGCACGTGGAGAATCTTTTAAATATGATGACCCATGTAAGAAAATGACAATTGAAGAAGCTGAAGAAAAAATCAAAAATGGTGCTTCCTTTGTCATTCGTCAAACAATTCCTGAAACTGGAACTACCTCTTTTGATGATGAAGTATTCGGAAAGATCACTGTAGAAAATGAAACATTAGATGAACAGATCTTAATGAAGTCTGATGGTTTCCCAACATATAATTTTGCTAATGTCATTGATGACCATATGATGGGTATTACTGATGTTGTAAGAGGAATGGAATATTTATCTTCTACTCCAAAATACAATTTAATTTATAACGCATTTGATTGGGATATCCCTCGTTATATTCATTGTCCACCTGTTATGAAAGATGAACATAACAAGTTATCTAAGAGAAATGGAGATGCTTCTTTCCAAGACTTAGTTGCTAAAGGAT
>CAVCCE010000073.1:0-7073 GCA_963600555.1 Duodenibacillus sp. | reverse complement strand
GAATACCAACCGATGAGAATGAAGTCATCATCCTTAAATTCTGGCATTGCCCAATGACAAATCATAACATCATATCTTCCAATTCTCCCATCAGGTAAAAGTGGTAATTCTTCATCCTCCAAAGGTTCTCTACACATTCTGTAATAAACATTTTTATATGAAAATTCAATACCCATATACCTTCTTTTACCATCAGCACTTTGCCAAGGCATCTCACAGCCTTTATAATACTCATCTATAAATTCATCAAGATTATTATATTCATTCACTCTCATCTTACGTTAAACCTCCTCCTAATTTTATTTGCAAGAGCAAGTTCTTCATCAGTAATTGGAATTGCCGGTCCAGAATGATCTAAATACAGATGTTTATGTGGTTGTACTCCTCTATGTTTATGTAGAAAATCTATACTAATGCTTTGATTGTGATTTTCGTCATACCATGCAAGATGTTTCAACGCCCCATTTTGAATAACAGCGTAAATTCTGTTTTTTGTGTGAGAAAAATCCGGTGCCTTCACTGAGCCTGAATCTCTTACCAAAACTTTAACTCCTTCAACTTCTCCAACTGAATGATAAGTCTGACCATTTTCTTTAAAATCAAAATCACCAGCATTAACATTAACAAATGCTCCTCTAGAGCCCATAATTATTCACCTCCTCAATTTTAAAAATTTGGGATACTTCAAATAATGATTGTTGTTCAACAGTCTTCTTTTTCTTAGAATCATTAAAACAATCTGTCATTTTATAATTTACAAAAGTACCGCTCATACCAGGTATCATATCTCCGTATACAATTACTAACGAAGGTGTTAATCTTCTTTGCATTTCTTTGTATCCATCCAAGAAAGCTTTCAATTTCTTTTGGCATCCAACCGTTGAAATCATTACAACTCCACCCGGTTCAACACCACTAAAACATATATCATATGTATCTGGTAGTCCCCACCCAATTGTAGGTACTGCGTTAATTCCGTAATTTTGCCAAGTACAACCAATCCATCGATTGCGAAATACATTCATTCTTATTACATTAGAATTCATAATTTCATAAAGACTATAATCTGGTGTTCCAATTAACATAACAGTTTGCAACAAAGGAATATATTTCAAAGGATCGTTCCAGTACTTTTCAAGAGCTTTATCAAAATTAAAAGAAAATACTATTCTTTTTGAATTATTCCCTTTTATTGATAAATTCGAAATATTCGTAGGAACAGCATGTTTAAAATCGATGGTGTTTTCATCAATTTTATGCATGATTGGCATATTTAAATCATCCAATCGAAAATCACCATATAAAGGACGAATAACTTTATATAACTCATATTCAGATAGTCCTTTATTCATATAAATCACCATTCTCAACAGAATAATGATCATCATTCAAATTTAGATATATTATTGTCATATCATTTACCTTTCCGTGACTTATAAATAAGATCACTAATTTCTTTTTTTATTTGACGGATAAGATTCTGATATGTTATCTTTAACTAGCTGAAGATACGATAACATATCGGATCTTATCAAACACATTAGCTAACTACCTCTAATAGTTTGCAAATGTGTTTTATTTTTTACTTGCATTAAGCATCACCTCCTTTATTCTTATCCTTCAAAAGAATCTCAATCAATCCATAGACTTCTGAAGATGGAATTTTTTCCAATCTGCTTTTCACATTATTACGAATGTGATTTTCTTCTAGTTTCATTGCATTTTTTATTGCTTCATCCAAATTAGGCCACAATGTATCAAATATATCTTTGCTCTTTTTGTAATCAGGAATATATTGTTGTAACTCTTTTACTATTTCATTATTCGATGAATATTGTCTAGTACTATACCTGTAGTGCAATAAAAACCATATTTCAAAACAAGGATTTGATAAGCAGAGTTTAACATTCTCTTTTTCTGATATTTCAATTGCTTTTTGCAGTGTGATTTTTCTATTTTTCAAATAATCCACGTCCATCAAACAAACTTTCATATCGCCATAATCTTCATCTAACTCTGATTTCTTTGCACTTTTAACCAGATCATTTACTACACCCTCAGGATCAGTATGAATTCCATCAGCGATTATGATTCTATATTCATTTTGCTTACTATTAAAAGACATCAAATAATTTCGTTCTGTTTGATTATTTCCTTCAGCCCCTACTAAAATAATTTTCTTTTGTCTACGTTTAATGACTCCTCGTTGTTTCTTAGTTACACGTCTTACCATTCAATATCTCCCAGATTTAAAGCAGGTATTGCGCCATATCTACCTTGTAAATATCCTTTTTGGATATTTTCTGTTTTTCTAGGGGAAAATTCATCTAAAGAATAAAGATCAGATTCTGCTGTATCACTATTTTTTTCTACAAAATATATTTGATCTCTTCTGAATGTATCTAAATCCAAAAGACTTACTTCATGTGTATTAAATATCAATTGAGCACCATTCTTATTGATATTTGGATTCTGAAACATCTCAATCAATGACTTTGTTAATACTGGATGTAGTGCATTATCAATTTCGTCAATGATTATTGTTCTACCAAGTTCCAAAGCTGATTTTAGTACTGGTCCATAGGTAAATAATCGTCTTGTACCATTTGATTCATTATCAAAATTTAATAAATATTCTTTTTTTATGCCATTTTGATTAACGATATGATGCGTTGTAATTCTTCTCTCCTGCAATACTCCTGGTCCATCAAACATTTGATTTTCATCGATCTTCAATCCAGGTGGCAACGCAAAAGGAAATTGGTTTGTTTCTTTCTCTAATAATTCATAATCAAAGTCAGATATGTTTATATCAGCATTTTTCAATAATTGAAGCATAAACTTGTTTAGTGTTGTATCACCACTTTTCACACTTTGATCCAATTGCTCTAACATCATCATCTCTAAGTTGTTTGAATCATATGTATCAATCATTTCAGCAAACCACATGTATGCATTTTTTGTAGCTTCGCAATTCCAAGAAGTAGCTGTGGCTAAAAATAGTTTATTAGGACTATTTTGCTCCGTATATTTAGCTAATTGTGGTTTTGTCTTTGCGGTAAATTGATATTCATTAATATTTGATCTCTCAAAAATCATTGAAGGTTTTGCACTTTTATATTCATATAAATACTCTTCAAGAACATTTGTTCTATCTGCACTAAATCCGTATTCATATTTAATACCATTATTCGTAAATATAAAGTCAAAACGAGTTGCCTTATCACGACTATCATCATCCATCAAAAATGGATTGATCCATAGAAGTGGTTGGTTGATTTGTAAACTACTAGATTGTCGAATAAGAACAATGGCTGCTGTTAAAGCTTTATGGAGATTAGATTTACCTGCAGCATTAGCACCGTAAATTGCTACAGTAGGTAACACTGCATCCTTATCATATTTCAATAACATTTCATCATGAGATTTATCTTTGCTTGCATATAAGCTAAGTACTGCTTCATTTTTAAAAGATAAAAAGTTAGTAACATTAAATTGCAATAACATAATCAATTCTCCTTCACCTATATGTTATTACTTTATATTTATTTTGCAATGTATTTTTTAAACTTTTGCAGCTTTTCTGCAAAATCACACATAATATGTAATTTTTGTAACTTATCATCCATAATAAAAAGATGGTTTCCCATCTTTTTAAGCTTGTTCTAATTCTTTCTTTTCAGAATGATTCAAATAAATATAATATCCAACATTCAATATGATTCCAACAAATGTTGATACTGGTGCTGCAAATCCAATCATTGTTAGACTCGCATTAGGTTGAATACTCATTACATAAGCAAATGGAAGTCTAACCAACAATGTTTGGATCAAACCTTGAACCATTACCCATACTGTTTTGTTGTTACCATTGAAGTAACCAACCATACTAAACATAACTGCCGTTACGATTGTTTCAGGTGCAAATCCCTTCAAGTATTCAAAACCTTTTTGAATGACTGCATCTTCTGTTGTAAAGATGCTAGTTAATAGATCACCTTTAAATAGAATGAATACAAATACGATAACACCAACAACTAGACCTACACCAATTCCAGTGAACATAGATTGTTTTGCTCGCTTGTATTTTCCAGCACCAATGTTTTGAGAAACGAAAGATGCCATCGATTGCATCAAAGAACTAGGTACCAACATCGCAAAGTTAACGATCTTACAAGCTACACCATATCCAGAAGATGCTTCAAGTCCTAGCTTATTTACGAATGCACATAGTGCTAAGAATGATACTTGTGTCAAGAATTCTTGTAAGGCAAGTGGTAGACCAATCAATAAAAACTCCTTACATTGAGAATTGAAATGGAAATCTGATTTCTTGATCGTAAATGGGAAGTCTTTCTTTAATAAAAGCACTATCGCAAATACAACGCTCAATGCTTGTGCTGCAACTGTTGCGATAGCAGCACCTGTTGCATCCATATGTAATCCTGCAACTAAGAATAGATCTCCAAATACATTTACGATACATGCAACAAATACAAACAATAATGGAGACTTACTATCTCCTAGTCCTCTAAAGATAGCGGATAATAAGTTATAAGCTACGATAAAGATGATTCCACCACCACAGATCCTTACATAAGATGCTGTTAAGTCTAAAGCTTCTGTTGGAGCTTGCATCAAAGTTGAAATAGGGCGTGCAAAGAACACCATCAATGCAAATAAGACAACAGAAAATAATGTAAATACTAGTGTTGATCCACCAATGACAGATGGAATCTTATCTGGTTTCTTTTCTCCCAAGTATCTAGCAATCAAAACCGTAACGCCCATCGCAAATTGCGTTACTACGAAAGTTACAAGGTTTAATACCTGACTTCCAGTAGATACCGCAGATAAACCAGAAGTAGAACCAAAGTGACCTACTACTAGAAGATCCACTGCACCATAAGCAGCCTGTAAAACCAAAGCCCCTAAGATTGGCATCATGAAACGAACCAATTTCTTTAAAATACTACCTTGTGTAAAATCTGAACTATCCCTACTCATTTTCTTACCTCCTATTTTTCATGATCTGATAAAACTTCTCGATCGTTTGGATCATATTGTCAGCTTCTTCATCACTGATATCTTCCATATAAGGTCCTAACATCGAAAAGTAATATTCATCATATATATTTGAAAGTTCTTTACCAGCATCTGTAACAGATATATACGTTACCCTTCTATCTGCATCAGATGTAATCTTCTTCAGATAACCTTTACTTTCCATTTCTTTTACAGTACGTGTAACACCAGGTCTAGGAAGATTCATTCTCTCACTGATATCAGAGACCTTCACTTTCTCACCTTCTTTTTCTAAAGTTCGTATTACATCTAAATATTGGATATAAGATGAAGTAACGCCCTTCGGAAGTTTTGGTAACATATCTCGTATACGTTTTGCTTGATAACATGCATCAAACATCTGTTTTATCTTTTTATTTTCCATACTCCCTCCTAATAATTACCAAAAGTAATTAACGATGGTAATTATCGTTAAATTAACAATGAATGTCAATAAGAACTTTTCTGATTAATCGTTAAAAATTAGAGTCTTATATATTTTGCAAAAAAATAGAACGTATGCTATATTTTGTTCAGAGAGATTTTGTTCAAATCAATTTGAATAAAATATTCCGAACGAAAGAGGGACTACATATGTTTATCGGTAGAGAAAAAGAATTAAAATCTTTAAATGAATTTTATAATAAGCCTGGCATTGGCATGACTGTCATATATGGTCGTAGACGCATCGGAAAATCAACATTGATTTCTGAATTTGTAAAAGATAAAAAAGCAATTTTTTATACAGCGACAAAAGTTGGAAAAGAAAGAAATCTAGAGTTATTTTCACAACAAGTACTGTATGAATTAATGGCTGATGTAACTGATGTCACATTTACATCATTAGAATCCGTCTTCAATTTCATTAACAAGAATATTGGGGAAAATAAGATGATTCTAGTAATTGATGAACTACCATATTGGGCCGAAAAAGATGAAGCATTACTATCTATACTGCAAAAGTATATAGATACTGTATGGAATGATAAAAATTTAAAAATCATTTTATGCGGGTCTTCCCTTAGTTTTATGGAGAATAAAGTGCTTAGTGAAAAAAGTCCTTTATTCGGAAGAAGAGAATCTCAAATTAAAGTAGAAGCCTTCGATTACTTAGATGCAGCTAAATTTGTTCCAAATTACTCTAACGAAGATAAAGCAATTTGTTACGGTATAACTGGCGGTGTCGCTAAATACCTGTCTATGATAGATTCGTCAAAAGATATTCATGAGAATATTGTTAAATTGTTTTTTCAAACAAATGGATATTTGTACGATGAAACAAGGAATCTACTTACGCAAGAATTTTCAGATATAACAACAGTAAATAACATTGTCGAACAAATTGCCGCAGGTGAAAACAACTTAAATAACATTGCTGATAAAGTTCACGAAAAACAACAAACCGTTTTATATTCTCTAGAAAAATTAATCAATGTAGGTCTAGTAGAAAAAAAGAAATGTATTACTGAAGAAAACAATAAGAAGAAAACACAATATATTCTGAAAGATCATATGTTTAAATTTTGGTATGAGTTCATTCCTAAAGCAACAAGTGTTATCGAAATGGGGCAAGGCGAATTATATTACCACAAAGTAGTCAAACCTCTTTTACATTCTTTTATGGGATCAATCTTTGAAGAAATGTGCCAATACTACGCTCTAAAACAAGGAATACTCGGAGAATATGGTTGTTTCATCACATCTGTTGGTACTTGGTGGGGTCAAGAAAGAATAAAAGATAAAAATGGTGATATTAGAATACAATCAGCTGACATTGATGTTGTTGCAGTATCAGATATTGATAAAGTAGCTATTGTTGGAGAATGTAAATTTAAAAATGAAAAAATAGATAAAGCAATCTATGAAACTTTGATTCAAAGAAGCAAACTAATAACAAAATACAAAGTTTCAAAGTATCTTTTGTTCTCATTATCTGGTTATACAGATTGGTTTGATTCATTGAAAGATAAAGATGTCATTTTGTTAACAATAGATTCGTTATATGAATA
>CAVCCE010000072.1:0-7110 GCA_963600555.1 Duodenibacillus sp. | reverse complement strand
TATCTGTTTCTTCAAACAAACTTGATACAAGTTCTTTCAACTTTGTCTTAAGTTTATCTTTAATACTTGTAAAGCGGGCTTCATCAGTACCATCTAATAAGCTTGTTGCTTCTGTAGCTTCATCAGGATATGCATATGTATATAGATCAACTAAATCTTGTTCATCTAATGATTCCAAATAATCATCAATAGAAATGCCAAGTTCACCTGTTTCGTCTTCAGATAAAGTTTCATTGATCAATTCTGTTAAATCAGTATTTCCTGAATCACTATCTGCTAAGGAAATACTATCAATCTTTTCATTGATCAAATCCTTAAAGCTTTCATAATCCTTTAATCCTTGTACATAATCAGGTACTGGATTCCAATCCTTTGTTAGATTAGTTACACCACCGGACAATTTCTTGAAAATCGTTTGTGTCAAATTAGAGGAAATTGTTTTTGATAAGAATTGTTTTAATAATTCATTATCCGTATTTAAAGCATTAAATAAAGCTGTTTCCAATTCACTAGCTCTTGCTTGCATTTGTTCATCTGACATTGTTGAAACTTGACCATCTGTTAATTGTGTAAACATATAAGTCAATGTAGAAGTATCATAAGTACCAATATACAATTCACCATCATGTTCACCAAATCTCCAACAATATTGGTTAGAGTTATTACCAAGACCTGTTCCTAAGTTACCAATTGAACCATTAGGGAAATAAGGATTGTCATTCTTACCACCTACTTGTTCAAAATTACCTTCAGAATCCATTCGATATAAATAGATAGAGTGATCTAGATCATTATAAAGATCTTCAAAATCACCTGAAGTCGCAACAGACATCAAATCGATCATAGGATCATTGTATGTTCCAAAATACAAGTAACCATTATATGTCCACATATTACAAGACATAGAGTATGAGATACCAAAGCCAAATGGTAATTCACCATGATCACCAGCCATCTGTTCCCATGTAAATGAACCATCTTCTTGTTTTGTTCCAGAATATAATGCAAATCCTTGTTTATTTGTAACATTTGTTGTTTTATCAGTCTTATCAGTTACAACTGTCACATAAATTTTTCCATTATATTCAATGATATCCCAGATACCACCACCATTTAATCCATCAATCTGCATAACAGCTGGTAAATCATCAAAATCCTTTGATGTCGCAACAGTTCTCCAACTTGATAAGCTAGCAGAAGGATCTGAACTACCTACAATAATTGCACCTGGTTTAGCATCAGCTGTTTTATCAAATTTAGATAAATCATCTGTTGCTAGACACATAAGGATCTCATTATCATAAACAATCAAACCATGTACGCCACAAGATACACTTCCATATGCTTCCTTGATAGCCGCACTAGTAATATTTTTATTGTAATAAACGATCTGTGCATCATTTGTTGTAGGATCAACTTCTACAAGTGTAGCTGTTGGACTACCCATACCAGCAAAGTAGATCTTTCCGTTATATTTAATAGCCATTCTGTAACCAGATAAAGCATTTATACCATTGATAAACATTTCAGGGTGATCTTTTCTTATTTCACTTTCTCTAAAGATTACTTTTGCCTCACCTGTCTTTTTATTAACAGCCATAATAACAGGATCCCAACTCATAGGTGAATAAACTTCACTATCAAAGGAATCTGTTCCAAACATTACACGTAAAATTTCTTTTGTAGTATCAGAAACATTGATATCAGAACTAATTGTTCCATTTTCTTTCATTGTTGTTAATGAACTAGAAATCTTATTGTAATAAATATAATAAGTAGAGTTATAACATGTTCCAATATAAACATAGTCTCCCTCTTCTTCCATAGACCAAGAATAACTTTGCCCAGCAGAAGTATCATCATCAATGATTCCATCCGTAATTCCAGCACCACTTGTACTATGAGATACCTTAGTTAAAGTATAACCACCATTAGAATATGTACCTTGTTCTAATGGTTCATAGTAGTAATTCCCATCTTCATCTGTATATAAACTGCCAGCAGTTGCAGAAGATTCTGCTACTACAGGTATAAATAATCCAGACATACATGTCGCTAAAGAGATAGCTGTAATAGACATCACTCTAGCAATACGAGATATTATTTTTTTCATATCGTCTCCCCTTTCAGTGGCCTTATGATACCCCCCCGAAAAGAAAAAAGTCAAGCATTAAAAAGTGTCAAAAAGCCCTATTTTTAGCGCTTTTTCGCACTTTTGTATGACCGTTATATAACCATCAAAACCTCAAATTCTTAAATTTGTATATAAAATTGCTCTTTTTTGTTAGATGATTTTGAGTAAAATATAAATATGGCAGGATTAATAGCTAGAAAAAAAGAAGATAAAAGAAATCGTTTATTAGATGCAGCGAATCATTTATTCATTGAACATGGTGTATCCTCTACTACTATTTCAGAGATATGTGATGAAGCTGGTATTGCGAAAGGCACTTTCTACTTATATTTCAAAGATAAAGAAGATATCTTAAGAGCACTAACAAAACGTATTTCATTAACGATATTAAAAATAACTTATCAAAAAGTTAAAACGGAAACTGTTGGTTTTGTTGATAAGCTTATTTTAATGGCTGATTATCTTTTAGATCTATTTAAGAATGATCCTGATATGTTAAGTATCATGAAAAAGGATTTTATTTGGCCTATTACGGAAGAAGAATTCTTAACAACTGAAGATGATACAATGTCATTGATTAGAAGAAACATTGAGGAATATGCTAAAGAAGTAGTTATATCAGAACATCAGATATTAGTTCGATTGTATGCTTTGATATCAATGTTATGTTCCATTGCTTATTCATCTATCATTGATGATTTCCCAGATTCCATTGATTCTTTAAAACCAGAAATCTTTACAATGATTCGTAAATCATTCAACTAAAAAAAACCAGATTTTATCTCTGGTTTTTTTGTCTCATCTCAAATAATTGTATATAGAATCGTTTTGCTTGAAGAGAAGATATCAAAGTATTCTGATAGATTGGAGAAAAAGATACTACTGGTACATCTAAAGAATAATCATTATCATTCTCTGTATATACAGGAAGGATCCTATCAACCTTTAATATATTTTGAATCATATTAAGAAGTATTGAATAATCTTCACTTTCTACATCAAATGTATGTTCATTTATATTACATTCTATTTGTTGAATAGATACTTTCTTATTCTCTACTGATTTATTTAATACTTCTATACTTGCATTCAAAGATTCTTCATTAGGTGCATATACTACAAGTTGATTTCCCCTTTTATCTAAAACTGGATAGAAAAGACTTGCAAGTTCTGGATATAAATAGATTACTTCATTCATGATTGTTTTAGAAAATAATGGATAAAAATATGACATCATACGAATATCTGTTGGTAATTGTTTACGAATATTCTTGATTGTTTCTAGAGCTGTTTCTGTATAAACAGATTCAAACATTTGACTCTTTAATTCCCCTAACCAATCATAATTAAAATTATCATTCTTTACTTCAAATCTAGTATAAGGTTTTCTTCCTATTCCTAACATTGCATTCATGCCATCTAAATGTAGAAAAGAAGTTAAACAAGATTCATCTGTAAAGATATATTGAATAGATAAATTAGAACTCTTAATTGTATCTAAGATATTTTGATTGTTATTGGTGAAAGGAAAAGCTATTACCATTCCATATTTAGGAGTCTTAGATTCTTCCACGAATTCTTCTAATGCAGATAAGAAGATATCTCTAGCTTCTTCATTTCTTAAAACATATAATACATTCTCCGTATTTCTTGAAATTCCCTTAAAATGAAGGATCAATGCATCTTCACATTGTAATTCTTCAAACAACATCTTCACTTCAGGACATTTCAAAGAAATAGATTCTTTTAATCGTTGATATAAAACATCTTGATTCATTTGGTTTGATTCCTGATAAGGATGAGAGATATTCAAAGAAGGAATATTTACTGTATGTACTTCATCTTTAAATTTTATTAGAAAAAATATGCATAGTAAAAACACAGATAATGTAAAGATAAATAAAAGTGTAACTAATATCGTTATCATTTCTGTATTCCTTTCCATCCAAAACTACTTCTATCATTTAAAAAAGCTGGTGCCTCTACAGTCATAGTAATGTTCTTATTCTTCACAAATTCAAACAAGACAGTCTTAGCTTGTTTATGTATAGAAGCATATGCTAGTCTCATTCTTTTAACATATAGACCATATAAACTAGCAGTTTGAATTACTTCTGTAATTCTATCTGGTCTATATACCATTGTAAATGTACCATTCTCTTTTAATAATCTCTTCACATTCTTAAATAGAACATCTAAAGTAAGATATTCCTCATGTCTAGCAGCTTTGATATATTGGTTTTCATTCTTTAAATGATCATTCTTTGTATTGAAATATGGTGGATTACAAATGATATGATCAAATGGAACATGTTGAAACTCTTGAATAGAAGTAACATGTAATTCTACATCTACTCCATTATTCTGAAAGTTTATCTCAGCATTTTTAATCACTTCTTCAAATAGATCGATACCACATAATGCTTTTGCGTTTTTCTCTTTGGCATAATAAAGAAGTGCACCATTGTTACAGCCAATATCAAGTACACTATCTTTACTATGAATATCCATAAATCTACCTAATAGTTCTGTATCAGAATTAAAATGATACATATCATCTGGTTGATAGATAGAATATTTTGTTCCATTTAAATAATCAAGCTTCATGTGTTTCTCTTATCTCAAAGTAAAATGTAGAACCTTTCCCTACTTCTGTAATAACACCAACCTTAGCACCATACGTATCCGCAATTGCCTTAACAATAGAAAGACCAAGACCAGTATTTGTCATATTTCTACGGAATGTTCTAGAAGATTTCTGATAACGATCCCAGATATATGGAAGTTCATCTTCAGGAATACCTTCCCCTTCATCCTTTACCTCTAAACGTACTGTCTCTTCATCATCTTCTACATACGCATTGATATAGATAGTATGATTAGCTTGTGTATGTTTAATAGCATTCGTTAAATAGTTAGAAACGACTTGTGCCATTTTCACTCTATTAAAGTAGATAGTTAATTCTTCAGGTACATTGATTTCAATCTTCAATCCCGCATTCTTTAATAAAGATTCATTCACTTGTACAACTTCATATATGATTTCTACTAGATCAATATTTTCTCTTTGTGTCATTTCATTACCACTTTGCATACGAGAAAGTTCACTCATATCATTGATCAATCGTGACATATATTCTGTTTCATGAATAATTACTTCCAAATGTTTATTTCTCTTTTCAGCATTATCCCCTGATATATCACGTATCATTTCAGCATATGCTTGAATATCCGTTAATGGGGTACGGATATCATGAGATACATTGGCTATCAAGTCTCGCCGCATCTCATCGATCTTCGCTAGTTTATCTTTCGTATCATTCAATGTAGAAGCTAATTCTTTTGTTTCTGTAAAGGAACCACCAGTAAATTGAACCGAATAATCTGCATTAGAAAGTCTAATTGCTTCACTTTTCATACGTACGATTGGTTCTGTGATCTTATTAGAAATATATAAGGCAAGAATTGAAGCAATTATGATTGCGATAGCTGTATAGATACCATATTGTTGTGAAAAAAACGTAACAATAGAATCCACTGGTTCTAGTGGTGCATTTACAAACATATAGTAATTCGCTAAGGAAGAAGAAACTTTTCTTCCAAACACAATCATTTCTTGACCTGTTGATTCATTTGTTTGGAAATAAGAATACTCGTTATTGTTTTGTTCAAATGAATCACTTAAAGAATTAAAGATTTCACTATTCTTAAAAGAAGACGTGTTTAAAAGACAACCAGATCCTAAAGAATCTGCTGAATAGACTTCTTTACTACTTTCGTTATATATCTGAACGCATACATCATTATCAACAGTTGTTCTTAATGCTTGTGCGATAGAATCACTAGAAGAATTTAAAATAATATCTTCAGTAATTTCATCCGCAACAGTATTCATAGATTTGATCTTACTATTTCTATAATATGGACGAATCAGACCAATCTGAAGAAATCCAATAAACACTGTAATACCTACTGCTAATAAGAAAAATACGAGCCAAAAACGAAATCTGATTCCATTTCGATCAAGCTTCAAACTTATACCCCATTCCTCTCACTGTAACGATATGATCACGATAGTCACCAATATTATGTCTCAACATCTTGATATGTGTATCCACAGTTCTATCATCACCAAAGTAATCATAGTTCCAAACTTCTTCTAATAATTTTTGTCTACTTAAAGCAATATTCTTATTATTCATTAAATAGATCAATAGATCGATTTCTTTTGGTGTTAGTGTAACTCTTTCACCATCTACGCTTACTGTTCTGCCTAACAAGTCAATGACCAATCCTTCATAAGAAAGAGTATTCTTTTCTCTATGTGCTCCCCTTTCAAGTACAACTTTTACTCTAGCCATTAACTCTTTTGGAGAAAATGGTTTAATGACATAATCATCAATCCCTAGTCCAAAAGCATACAACTTATCATATTCTTCTGTTCTAGCACTTAACATAATGACTGGAACATCCTGTATCTTCTTGATTTCTTTACAAGCAGAAAAACCATCTAAAGTAGGCATCATCACATCTAAGATCACACAGTCATAATGTGTTGTTTTTACTTTATCGATGGCTTCAACACCATCCTGTGCTTCATCTGCATCATATCCAGAAAGTTCACAATATTCTCTTACAACTTCTCTAATATTTGCTTCATCATCAACAATTAATATTTTCATGTGAATTCCTCCTACTACTTTTTATAAAACTGAATGTTATCACAAATCATTGAACCATCCTCCTGTATTTTAGCATGAAACAATATAAATACGCCCTTCACTAATGAAGAAGAATACTGTTCATATTGTCTAGGCATGACCATCATACTTAATTCACCAGTTTCATCACTCAACTTTAAAAATGACATCATAGTACCCTTCTTTGTTCTATGACTTCTAGCTTCTTTGATTTGAGCGAAACCAACGACTCTACCTTTCATCGTAGAAATAGAAGCTAGTGATGGTGTTTGAATA
>CAVCCE010000071.1:0-7281 GCA_963600555.1 Duodenibacillus sp. | reverse complement strand
TAAGTAAACCAAAATGATAACTGGAATCAAAAAGATTCTAAATAAAGTTAATTTATTTGGTAAATTCATAATTTTCTCCTTTAATTTTCAACTTTAAAAGTATAACATAAACATCCATAGTTAGCTTCATTAATGCATAAAAAAGAGAGAGTTTCCTCTCTCGTTAATAGCACATAATCATAAGCCATGTTCTGTTCCCTGAAAACAGGGCGGCAGTCATTTATCTGTACAAATGTACCCATCTTGAACTTCAATTCGCTCTTGACAGTTCCCCTACCAAATTTGGGTTTCTCGCTTGCGGGGTTTATCTCGTTCCACCCTTGTAGTTTCCCACAAGGCTACGTCACTGTGACACCTTAAGGGCATTAACCATAGATACAAGATCCTTAGGTTTCAGCTCCGCCGTCACCAAATGGTGCCTGGCCTTATTGATTGGACCAGCACAAACACTACGATCATCGCAGATCGTGCGAGCATGGACTTTCCTCTAGAGTTAACCAGTGGCTGCCTCATATGTTCTATTGTTTGTTATTGAAGACTTGTGCTTCTAATCTGGATAATCTTTTCAAAATATCAACTTGTGATGATCCATTTGATAAAATCGGATCAGCATCTTGACTAGCTCTTTGTTTTCCTTCAACTTCAATTAGTTTTGCACGTAATGAAGCATTTGTTCTTTCAAGATCAGCTAGTTTCTTATCCATCTCTTCTAAGAGATTCTGATATGTCTGATAGTCTTGAATCACCAAATCTAACATATGATCTACTTGATCAGGATTATATCCTTTAAAATCAATGTCAAATTCTTTATCAACAATTCCTTGTGGATCTAAATTCAGTTTTCCAGCCATTTCAATACCTCCTAACAATGTATTATTATTACATTTCAGACAAACAAACGCAATACGACTTTCTAATTTATGTGAACAAAGGTATAATATTTGTTGTTGGTTTAGCTTATGGTAAATTATCCAAACGGAAAGAAAACACAGTGGTCACATACCCCTACTTCATTTGGTGATAGAGGTATGAATCTTGAAAAAGATATTAATACGACAAATCAATATTATTACAATATTGATCGAGCTATTATTCATAAAAAACCAACGCCGGTTCAGATTGTTAAAGTTGATTATCCTATGAGATCTGCCGCAAAAATTACAGAAGCTTATTTCAAAACGCCAAGTACGACCGACTACAATGGTGTATATCGAGGAAAATATATTGATTTTGAAGCAAAAGAATGTCAAAACAAAACAGCATTCTCATTATCATTGATTCATCCTCACCAAATAACACATTTAGAAAATTGTATTAGACATGGTGGAATATGTTTCGTTTTATTCCGTTTAACTTATTACAACGAAAACTTTCTTGTTGATGCGAAAAAATTAATTGATTACATTCATTCAATTGAAAGAAAATCAATCCCATATGCATGGATAAGAGAACATGGTCATATCATTCATGGATATTATGGAAGACCTATTGATTACTTAGAAATAGTTGATGAACTTTATTTTAAAGATGAGGAGGTAACTCATGACATTAAAGAAAAATAAAAAGCCAAACAAAAAACCTAAAAATGGAAAAAAGAAGTTCCATGGGCTACGATTTGCCACATTCATTCTTGCGATACTTGTAGGATTTGAATTGGTATTAGGAACTGTAGCAGTCGTAGGTATAGAAATGATGCTGAAGGATGAACCTGAATTAAATACAGATGATTTCTTCTCTCAAGAATCTACGCTCATTTATGATAAAGATGGGAATCAAATCGCTGACGTAGGTACACAGTTAAGAGAAAATGTCGATTATGACGAATTCCCTGAAGCGTTGGTTGATGCCTTCTTATCCATTGAAGACTCTCGTTACTTCAAGCATAACGGTTTCGATATTCCTCGTTTTGCGATGTCAATGGTAAATACAGTACTTCATGGCAATCGTCAAGGTGGTTCTACATTTACGATGCAGTTAGTAAAACTTACTTACTTCCAAAATGATGATAAAGGAATTTCTAAAACAGCTGATATTGAATATAAGATTCAACAGATTGACTTAGCTATCAAGTTAGAAAAACAATCTAACAAGAAGGAAATCTTCCAGTTGTATTTAAATAAGATGAACTTTGGTGGTACTGGTAATATCCGTGGTGTACAAAAAGCTGCACAACAATACTTCGGTAAAAATGTATCTGAATTGAATATATCTGAATGTGCATTATTAGCTGGTGTAGTCAATTCTCCTTATTACTATGATCCACATAACTATTTGGATCATGCAACAGATAGAAGAAATACAGTATTAGCAATGATGTTAAGACATGGTTACATCAACGAAGATGAATATAACCTGGCAAAGAGTATTAAAGTTGAAGACCTTTTGATTGATCAAAGTTCTACAACTACAGAAACAAGCTATAAGTATCAAGCTTATATTGATGAAGCTATCAAAGAAGCTGAAGAAATCACTGGACAAGATCCAATGAACGTTTCCATGCAGATCTATACAGCGATGGATCCAACAGCACAAGAAGCCGTAGAAGATATCTTAGCTGGTAATAATCCAAACGTTACATTTGCGGATGACTTGATGGAAGCTGGTATTATTTCAGAAAACAACCAAACTGGTGAAATCGTCGCGATTGGCGGTGGTCGAAACTACTCGCAAGGTGGTTCCATGTTGTTAAATCACGCGACAAGCCAATATAAGCAGCCAGGTTCAGCCGTCAAGCCGTTCTTGGATTACGCTTTGGCATTTGAGTATCTTGGTTGGGCAACCTCACATGAGTTGATAGATAAACCTGTCACATATGGTAACTGGACATTCAAGAATGCGAATGGTCAATACAATGGTAGAGTTGATTTGAAAGAAGCGGTTGCTAGGTCACTTAACACTCCTGCTATCCAAACAATGCAAGCAGTTATTGACGAAGAAGGAACAAAAACGATAACCGATTATCTAGAATCGTTACACTTCTCACAATTTGATTCATCGCAATTCGATATCTCATTCGCAATTGGTGGTAACGCATTTACATGTTCTGCTAAGGAATTGATGGCAGCACATGCAGTATTAATGAATGGTGGTAATTATATTACACCTCATACAATTACTAAGATCAGTTATAGAAGTGGTAAACAAGATGACTTTATTCCTCAGTATACCGCTACACAAGTTCTATCAGCTGGTGCATCATATATGACAAGTACATTAATGGAATACTGTGTATCTTCAGGAATCTATAACTATATGCAGATCCTACAAAGAAGTTATACGACATACGCTAAAACAGGTACAACTGACTGGGGTACAGATGGTGTTCAATATGGTATCCCACAAGGAGCTATGAAAGATAAATGGATGGTTGCAGAAACCACCGAATATACGACCGCAGTTTGGGTCGGTTGGGAAAAAGCAGTCGCGGGAGAAGACACCTACTTCACTACTGCGAAGGCTCTGATGAACATTCCTGGTCATATCTGTTCAGAAATGATGGATGTCTTACAACGTGATTCATCTCCAGAAGCAGTTCAACAACCTGATGATGTAGTACAAATCACTCATGTAAGAGGCATCTTCCCATATGTAGCACCAAATGATTCAACACCTGATGATTACATCACTACAGGTTATGTATTAAAGAAATATTCTAAACTTGGTGAATTCAACATAACGGCTGATCCACTGGAAAATATTTCAAGCTTTAACGCAACTGTTGATCCAAATAGTCTGAATATAACCTTCAACTGGGCAGATTATCCAGATGCTTCCAAACTAGAAGTCGCGGATACGAACCAAGAAGAATTCTCATCGTCATGGATCACCGGTAGAGTCATCTATAAAGCACGTATTTCAGAAAATGGTAATACACTTGGAGAAATCACTTCAGAAGGATCTTCGTCAACTCAATCAGTTAGTGGTCTCAAATATGATACGACATATCAAGTATGTGGTTATTATGGATACCAGAATACAAGTGACACCTCTGGTGAAATTTGTGTAAACGTAACGACTGGTAAGGACCCTACTGCTACAGAATCACCTGAACCATCAAATAATTCTGAAAAAGAAGATACTGATACCAGCAAAGAAGAATCCAACTCTTCTGAAACACAATCTCAATAAGTCAGTGAGCACATAAGTGCTCACTTTCTTTTTTTATAAATTGAATGTATAATCCTTTATGTTTTGAAAGGAGAAACTTATGTTTTTATTTATTGCGTTATTGTCATTAATTGCTGCAGGTGTTATATCAACAGCTTATTTCTTTATCGTATTATTGTTAACTCTTGCGGCATACATTCTTTATGCTTTAGGTTGTTATAGAATGTTCCAAAAAGCAGGAGTTACTGGTATCTTGGCTTGGATTCCAATCGTAAATACTTACTTCTCTTATAAGATTGCTTGGAATAGTGTTGCCTTTGGAGGATATCTTATTTCTGATATCATCTCTAATTTCAAACATGATGGTCATAAGACATTCTTAGCTTGGGTATTTGGAATTGTAGCTGTTGTTATTAACTTCTTATATACGCAAAAGCTTTCTAAAGCATTTGGTAAGAGTGAATTCTTTGGATTAGGATTGTTCTTCTTTGAACCTATCTTCATTATGATCATAGGATTTGGAGATGCACAATATCTAGGACCACAAAACTAAAACAATGAGACTTCAATTTTGAAGTCTCATTTTAATTTCTTATTCTTTTCGTGACATATTTCAATAAATGGACATCCATTACACTCTGGATTTCTTGCATGGCATTTATATCTACCAAAGAATATCATTTGATGATGTGATCTTATCCATAATTCTTTTGGTATCTTTCTTTTTAATTTTCTTTCTATCGTATTAACATCATCTTTTTGATATGCTAGACCTAATCTTTTAGAAATCCTAGTAACATGTGTATCAACTGCTAAAGAAGGAATCCCATAGCACTCAGATAATATAACATTCGCACATTTTCTCCCTACGCCTGGCAACGTAGTTAATTCATCTATTGTTTTAGGAATATTACAATCAAAATTATCTACTATTCCCTTCGCAAATCCTTGAATCGACTTTGCTTTATTACGATAGAGTCCTAATTTAGAAATACATCTTTCAATCTCTTTAATATCTGCATTAGCTAAACTACTAGGATCAGGATATTTATGAAATAATTCAGGTGTAACTTTATTCACCGATGCATCAGTAGTCTGCGCAGATAAAATTACCGCAACACACATCTCATAATTATTTCTATGATCCAATTCACAATGTGCATTTGGAAATAATGTATTTAAATGCTGTAATATTTCATTAACAGACATGTGTTTCATTACAATTTACCTTCATTAATCTGAGGCAAAGAATACTTACCTTCATCGATTTGTTTTAAAGTAAGTCCCTTTTGTTTCCAATCATTGAGTACTGTATCAATGTATGGCAAATAAAGTTTTTGATAGGCACTTGCAGCACGTAATGCATATAAGATCATCTTACGATCTGTCGTACGATTCCATTCAGAGATCTTTTCCATTTCTTTTTGGGATAAAGGTCTACCAAACTCTGATTCAAACGCATCAAATAGAGGAGAATCCAAGATTTTTTCATCCCTTGCAATATCTGTCTCAAATAATCCATTCAATATAAATTTTACAGATTTCGTTGATGCTTTGATTTCTAAGTACTTCTTAGCACACAACAAAGATAACACTTCATTTATTTCATCATTTGATAAATTACAACGTTTCGCAAGATCTTCTGTTGTAATCTTTAAATGATGTTCATTCATAAAATCAATCATTAAAACAACAATCGTTTCTTTTGTGTCTAATGCTAATAAATTTAAATATTCTAAAATCCAATCTCTATGATTGACATAATTTGTTTCATACCATTTCATGATAAAACCTCGTGAATTTTATTATAGTATACTTTCAAACAATTGTTCAAGAAGAAGGAACCATGGTAAAATGCTTGTATGTTAAAAAAGATATTATTTACATTTCTTACACTATTAGTTGTGTATTCAACATGTGTTGTTGCTTATAGAGTATTTGAACCTAGAGACAACCAAGCTACAAACGACACTAGTTCTATGCTAGCTTATGACTCGTTAAAGTCTTATGTAGAAGATAGTAATTCAAGTATCCATTATTTCTTTTTCTATAGTGCTATCAACAACAATTCTATTTATTTAAAAGATACGATATTGACTTCTGTTGAATCTGAAATCAATAAATCCTTGTCCTCGATCATTGAAGTTGTTGATATAACAGAATTAGACCAAAAGCTCGAAACCAAACGTTTATCTGAAGATTGGTCTGTCAGCTCATATCCTGCCTTTATATCAGTTTCTTACAACAATGGTGAGATAACGATCAATAACAAACTAGAATGGACTAATGAAAAATCAATCACATCAACAGATGTCATTAATTGGTTAGAACTCAATGGACTATATGAATCAAAAACGGCTCAGAATTAAATCTGAACCGTTTGTTTTGTTTCATAAGTTTTTTGAGGAAGATCTGCCCATAAGCTCTCTAAACGATATGTATTACGAGTATCTTCTGTAAAGATATGTACGACAACTTCATTACAATCTAATAAGATCCAAGAACTATCTCTTTCTCCTTCTCTAGTACGTACAGAATATCCATTCTTTTCAGCTTCTTGTTCTACAAATTCAGCTAATGAAGCACCATGACGTACATTTCGAGCAGTACATAATACAAAATAATCTGTATATGGAGTAACACTTCTCATATCAATAGAAACAATATCTTCTGCTTGTTTTTCATCTAAAGTTTGAATAACAATATCTAACAATTCCACTACTGTTTTCCCTCCGTTTTATTTCTATAAGCCTTAGATTCCTCTAAGACATAATGTGCAGCAGCTTTTAAGCTACTTGATGCAACATCCCATTCTTTAGAAGTATCATAACCCCTTAATGGCTCTATTTTATCAGCAATATAAAGTATATGATCATAATCAGAACAACCATCTCCTAAAGTATGATGCCATATCGCATTTAAGATTCTTTGATCTGTTATACAAAGATTCTTTTTAATAAAGAATGGACATGTAAAACTATGCCATACTTTAGGATCATATTCTAATCCTTTTGGATAATATATCTTTAAAAGTTCTTCCCCTTGTTCATCATTCCATCTTTTAGTGATGTCATGTAACAATCCCATCCTATACGCTAGATTCTTATCTAAATTATGCATTTCAGCTAATTTAGAAGCTGTTTTCGCAACAGAAATAGAATGTAGGTATCCTGT
>CAVCCE010000070.1:0-7288 GCA_963600555.1 Duodenibacillus sp. | reverse complement strand
GATATCTTCAATACCATTCTTCTTTAATGTAATTGCGGCAGATAAACCAGCACATCCACCACCGACGATAACTACTTGATATTTTTTCATGGTCGATTCTCCTTTAGAAGAATATTGGAATCTTCTGTATCAAGTACAACATCTATTGGATCAATGCCAAGTTCTCTAGCTAATATTTCAATGACATGTGGTTCACAGAATCCACCTTGGCATCTACCCATTCCAGGTCTGACTCTTTTTTTCACACCTTTTACACTTCTTGCGCCTACAGATTCATGAATACAATCAACGATTTCACCTTCACTTATTGATTCACATCTGCAAATTATTTTCCCGTACAATGGATTATCATGAATAATTTGATTTCTTTCTTCATTACTCAATTCTTCCATCACTATTGACTTCTTTCTTGTCATTAATGCAGAAGGATCTTCATTTAATGAAATTAGTTTAGATATAAATCGTTCAATGACATATTTAGAAATTGCCGGAGCTGAAGCTAGACCCGGAGATTCAATCGAAGCAACATTGATAAAACCTTTAGCATCTTTCGCTTCAAAAATCAAGAAATCTTTGCTGTTTGAAGATGGTCTTAATCCCGCAAAAGTACGTATAACTTTGTTATAAGGTACATTCTTTAGAGTCTTTTGTAAGTTTTCTTTTACATAAGCAAGTCCTTCTCTACTAGTTCCATTATCTTTGGCTTCTTCCGCATTTGGACCTAACAAGGTATTTCCATATACAGTAGGAACTGCTAATACACCTTTTCCCTTTTTTGAGGGTACAGGAAAAATAATATGTTCTACAAAGGATATATCATTATCTAAAACATAATATTCCCCTCGTCTAGGATTCATAGTAAAAGAATGTTCTTGAGAAACCATTTGATCAATCTTATCTGCAAAAATACCTGATGCGTTAACAATGATCTTTGATTCAATATCTTCTTTATTTGTATGAATGATATATTTATCTTCCTTATGATCAATGGATAGAACTTCATGATTCAACATCAGATCAATTCCATTATTAACCGCAACCTCCATACATCCTAGCGCAATCTGCCATGGGTATACAACAGCAGTTGTATAAAAATTTAATACTTTTGTTATAGAATCAGATAAGTTCTTTTCTTTTGTTCTAGCTTCATCACCACTCAACCATTCAAAAGGAATGTTTCTTTTCCTTGCACGTTCAGCTAGCACATCTAAATGTTTTTCTTCCTCTTCACCACACGCAACTACATAAGCACCAACAGTTTTATACTTGCAATGTAGTTGTTTGCATAAAGATTCATACATTTTTGCACCTTCCACATTCAACTTAGCTTTTAATGTATTATCTTCAGGATCGTAACCTGTATGAATGATGGCACTATTAGCGCTACTTGTTTCATTGGCTACATCATTCTCTTTGTCTAATACACCAACTTTGCAATGATAACGTGAAAGATCTTTTGCGAGCATTGAGCCTACGATTCCAGCTCCAATTATGATAATATCGTACATAAAATGATCCTTCTTTTCTTTTTTCTAATTAAATTATATACATATTTCTTCAAAAGTAATCTAAACAGATTAAAATATTTGTAAAAGATTGGAGTAAAGAAATATGTATTATGTAGATGATGATTGTGAAAGATGTGGATATTATGAATGCGAGAAATGTCATACTCGATTTTTATCACGTATCATAGCACCAAAATGTAAATGTCCTGATTGCGATGCTGAAGTCAATATGGAAATAGGGCCTGATGAAGAGATGGTAGAAGAAAGTGAATCTGCAAAACTAATTGAAGTCATAGAAGGAAAAGAAAATGTCGAAAGATATGATAAGCTTTTAAGTCTAGCAATTACAGGTGGAGATTTTGATTGGATCTAATCAAAAAGATAGTATTCATTCGAATACTATCTTTTTTAACTTATTTTAGTTTCTTTAACATATTCGCAAGACCGTAGATATCTTTAGAAGACATAAACAAGAAACATGCTGGTTCTTCCTTAGAAAGTACTTCAGCTCCTTTTTCATCTTCTGTAATAACAACGGATCCTGGAATCATCTTTTGAAGATATGTAATATCAATATCAGTACCATCTTGTTTATCATCAATACTAGTGAAATCACATAGATAGACTTTATCTGCTTTTTCCAATTGCTTTTTAAAATCTTCAGCAAAATATTTCACTCTAGAAGCTCTATGAGGTTTAAATACCGCAACTAATTTTTTATCAGGAAATCTCAAACGAGCAGTATCGATCGTTACACCAACCTCTGTTGGATGATGTGCATAGTCATCGATAAAGATATTATCTTCATGTTCTTCAACAACAAATCTTCTCTTTACACCTTTAAAACTAGATAACCCATCTTCAATGATATTAGCTGGAATACCTTCAAGAATAGAGACACCAATAACAGCCAATGAATTTAACAATAAATGATGTCCAACAAGTGGTGTAGAAAAGTGTGCAAACATCTTTCCTTCAAATAAAACATCATATTCCATTCCTGTACTTGTTTCTTTTACATTGATTGCTTGAATATCATCAGTATCTTCTAAACCATACCAATATACTTTTGTATCACCTAGATTTAATTTTCTAGCTTCTTCATCTTCACCATAGATGACCATGGCTTTTGTAACATTTCTCGCAAATTCCTCGTAGGAACTTCTATAATCTGCATCATCTTTGAAATAATCAACATGATCGATTTCTACATTTGTTACAATTGCATATTCAGGATGATAAGCTAAGAAATGTCTTCTAAACTCATCAGATTCCAAACAAAAATACTCTGTATCTTTTTCTAAGTGTCCTGTACCATCACCAATCAAATATCCTGTTTTTTTGAAACGATTCATAACACCAGAAATCATTCCAGTCGTAGTTGTTTTACCATGTGATCCAGCAATAGAAATCAAATGATAATTCTTTAAGAATTCACCTAAAAATTCATGATATCTAGCACACTTACAAGTTTTGTTATTTCTAGCTGCAATAACTTCAGGAAAATCTTCTAAGAATGCATTTCCAATAATAACATTCATATGATCTTTGATATTATTAGGATCAAAATCATAAATAGGAATATTTCTTTCATTTAGACCAACTTCAGTAAAGAAATGTTTAGAAAGATCAGAACCAGAAACTTCATTTCCTAAATCTTTCAACATACATGCAAGAGAGGACATTCCTGTCCCCTTGATTCCTATGAAATAGTATTCCATTAGTCTAGTCCTTCATCACTTGGAAATAATGTCTTATCTAAAACTAGAGTTTCATCGTTAGGTGCATCCTTTGAAAGAGCATCTAATTTTGTTGTTTCTTCAATATGATTTTCTTCTTTAAATTCATTATCACTAGCTAATAAAATATCATCTAATGAGAATTCAGGAATATCATCTTCTGCCTTATAATTCTTTGCGTTACCAACAGTCTTCTCTAAGATTTCACTCTTTTCAACTGTATCAGCAATCAAACTTGGTGAATTTTCAGAATCTGCACCATACATAGGTGAAATAATAGGACTTACATTTGAGTCACTCTTGATCTTTTCATTTGCAGAATACTTACGAGCTGTATTTTTAACAGCATTTAAATCTTTCTCATCTACACCAAAGATAGGTGAAATAACTGGTTTGAATTGATAACCTACTGAAACAGATGGAGTTGGTTTAGGTTTCTTTTGAACAACTGGCTTTACTGGTTCAGCAACAGGCTTAGGTGCAGGTTTAGGTGTTTCATCTAAAGTAATACCTAACTTCTTAGCTGGTTTAACTTCCACAGGTTCATCCTTTGTTTCTGACTCTGTAAACAAAGAATCAAAAGAAGGTGCTTTTGTTTCTTTAACTGGTTGTGGTTCAACAACTGGTTGTTCAACAGGCTTTACTTCTTCCTTTGGTTCAGCAACGACCTGTTTTACTTCTTTTGTTTTACGAGGCTGTTCAACAACTTCCTCATCTTCATCTTCGATATCTTCATCTTCTTCGAATAAAAGATTCTGTAATTTCTTGAGCATATATAGTCTCCCTTCATCAACATTTTCTATTAGGTTGATTTATACCGCTTATAATCATAACACAAAAATCATGAATTTAATGCTTATTCAGACACTTCATCCGTATTTGTGATCTGTTTTGGACCATCCTCATTCTTTTCTGTTGTATCTTCATCATCATTTTGTGTATCTTCAAATAGTTCTTCAATTCTTCCACTCTCTGGAACGATTTGTTCAAATAATTCGATCTTTTCACTCTTATAATCGACTGTATTCTTATTTGAATATTTTTTTAATACGGCATTTTTATCAACATTAACTGATCTAGCAATCATTAACATATCTTTAACGATTTCACAGCTACTTAATGCATCTAATACAGAATAAAATTCAACCGTATCGCTTGAAAATATTGAAATATAATATCCATTGATTTCATATATAGATACTTCATAACTATGTGTTGTTTCATTTGTATCAACATATTCACCACTACTTTGAGCAATTGGGGAATTAAGATCTGAAACAAAACTATTTTCTGATTCATTGTAATATTGTCCTTGAATAATTGCGGCAATATTTAGATTCATCACAAATTTTCTACCACGATCATTCAAGATACTAGAACATTGTGTGGACTGATTTCTGCCAATACACGTAGGTAAATAATAAGAATATAGTTTTTTATTCATATTATTTTGATATATCATTTCAGAATTTCCTTCTATTAACGCTGATTCTAATTCTTCTTGTAGATTGATATTTGTTTTTACTGTACAACTACTTAACAATAGAACAGAAAGAATACTAATAATAACCTTTTTCATAACCTCACTCATTATGATCTATAACAGCACACAATCGATAGATTGGTAATCCTTCAGACATAAATTTAGATTCATATTCCGTAATAGCATCTTCAGGATGTTCTTCTCTACGATAGTTAACTGAGAACTCAGTTAAAGTAAACCCATTTTGTAAGAAGTAAAGAACACTATCTTCAAACAATAATTGATTATCCGTTTTCATCAATATCTTTCCATCTTTACTTAATAACTTTTTATAGATGTCTAGAAACTTTGAAGAAGACAATCTACGTTTATGGTAATGTTTTTTTGGCCAAGGATCTGAGAAATTTAAATGAATGACATCGATTTCCCCTTCATCAAACCAATCCAACATAAATTCAGCATTACCACAGATCATATGATTATTAGAAAGATCGTAACCTTCTTCTACAGCTTTTCTTGCCGCAACTGCAGCTGCACTAGGGTCTCTTTCAATACCAACCCAACAAGAATCAGGATACATCTTAGACATCTGTCTTAGATAATCTCCCTTTCCCATACCAATTTCAACATGAAGTTCGTCTTTATTTAATTTTTGTTTCCAAGTACCTTTATATTGTTGTGGCTCTTTCGTAATATAATCAGAATGTTCTTCCATCCATCCTTCAGCCCACTTCTTTTTTCGCATTCTCATGTCTTGTTACCTCACTCGTATTTTATCATGTTACACATCAATGTTGAATTGAATCCCTGAAATCTTTTCTGCTGCCATAAAAGGAATCATAACATCTTCATATCTTCCAAACTCTTCACCATTGATCCAAACCGTATATTTATCCCTTGTTCCTTCTATTATTACATCATCAAGCTCAAGATTCTGTAATATATCAAATAGTACAGTGGAAGCAATTCTATTTTTATCTTTTTCAGTATAATAATTTATTTTATTCCAAGTATCAGAATCATCATCTTTAATGAAAATGACACTTAGATCATTTGCACATTCATTCTGTTCTTCATTTGAATATTCTGATAATGATTCTGTGTCTTGATAAATCAAAGCATATGTAAGATTCTCGTAATCAGCATCCTCATACGCTAATGAATCAGTTAAATAAAATGTATGATTACCTTTCATAAATTTTATTTGAAACCCATAATCTAACTCTTTATCAGCATACTGTTGATTCTCTTCTGTAACGTATTCTTTAAAAGACTGTAGCTTTTCACATGCCTCTTTTAAATCACTACGACTCGAATACTTTTTATTAAATACCATTCCAACTCGATATCCATCAATATAACTATATCGAATATCGAAATATTGTTCTATATCACTCTGTTTATTTAGATAATAATCAATAACTACTATTTTGTAATTATTAAACAAACTATTTTCTTCATTAAAAGAAGAGGAAAATGTATGATGATCAATTGTTTGCCATTTCAAGCCTCGATCATAAGATTCTTGAAAAGTCCAAATCGTATCACGGTTCATTTGTTTTACACTTTTCATTGAAGCTTTCGAAGAATTTGTTGTTTTCAAATTATATTCCGCAGCCTCTTCACTTGTATACTTTGTAACATTACTATTACAAGAAACAAGAAATAAGCACAAAAGAATAATGACCTTTTTCATTTATTTTCCTCCTTTCTTACGAATAAAGGCCTCACTAAGAGGCCTTATTTATTTTATTCAGCAGTTTCTTCCTTCTTCTTGAATACACGCTTTTCAACGTTAACATCATTCTGAGGACGGAAGTTTCTTCTTTCTGGTTTATGAGAACGTGGAGCCTTTTGTGGTTCTACATATCCTTCTGGCTTTGGTAAACATTCTTTCGCAGATACTTTGATTTTTCCTGCATCATCAATATTGATTACCTTAACATGTACTGTATCACCTACATGAAGTTCATCCTTGATATCTCCAACTCTTTCCCACTTTAATTGAGAAACATGTAGAAGACCATCTGTGCTACCAAACAATTTAACGAAAGCAAATGATTCACGAACTTCAGTTACTTCAGCATCAAATTCTTCCCCAACTTTTGCTTCACGAATAAGGTCTTCAATCATCTTTTGAGCCTTTTCAAGAACTTCTTTATCTGTATGGTAAAGAACTACCTTACCATTATCATCAATATCAATCTTAACACCATCACATTCTTCAATGATCTTATCAATTGTTTCTCCGCCCTTACCAATAACGATTCTGATCTTATCAGTAGGAATTGTAAATGTAGAGAACTTAGGTGCCCACTTAGAAAGTTCTTTACGTGGTTCAGAAATAGCAGTTTCCATATTATCTAATATCTGCATTCTGCCCTTATGAGCTTGAGCTAATGCTTCTCTTAAGATATCCATAGAAATACCAGTCACCTTAATATCCATCTGTAAAGCAGTAATACCTTCACGTGTACCAGCAACCTTAAAGTCCATATCGCCATAGTGATCTTCTGCACCTTGAATATCTGTCAAAATAGAATAAGTATCTCCTACAG
>CAVCCE010000069.1:0-7303 GCA_963600555.1 Duodenibacillus sp. | reverse complement strand
CGATTCCAAGATGCGTTTCATCTAGCTTATAGAAATCATAGAAATCTCCACCCACTTCTTTGGCAGGTTCCCTGCTCGCAAAGATATCAAATTCATCATCATCTGGAAATGCTGGAAATATACTTGGCAACATATGTGCTTGAATATTCTGAGCAAGATTTAATTCAGATTCGATACGAGCAGATTTCTCCGTAATATTCTTTTGAGAAGTAACTAACTTCTTTCCTGTCTCAGAAATTCTCAAGCAAACCAATGAAACAACAAAATAAACAAATAATTTAGGAAGAAAGTTATATACCATCGTTTGATAGACTCTTGTATTTACATCGATTCCTAATGCTCGAATACTATCTTCAATATCCGTTGTGATCTTCAGTACAGTTCCTTGTGGTAAAGAATAAAAATTCACATCAAACCAGCCATAATCATAATATGCATTCACAAAAGTACTAATACCAAAAAATATCGCAGTAATTATCGCAACAACGACTGTAAAACGAGAATTGAAATAACGGCAAGACAATACAACAGGTACTACCATGATCAAAACAACATTATAATTTAAATAACAATTCATTCTTGCTAGTACCGCAATAACGACCAATAACAATATGTACTTTACCCATGATTTTTGAATATTCAAATATCTGCATAAAAATACTGGTATCGCTAATTCAATAATACTTTGTGAAATCAAAGCTAATAAAGTCTCATCAGGGCTTCCAAAAACACCAAGCACCATAAATGCCCAAACAATCAACAAAATAATACAACTAACAAATAATGTAGAACTTACTAATTGATTTGCTTCAACTTCATTTTTCCACAAAATATCATCTTGTTTTTCAAAGAGCTGATAAAATTCGTGTAACTTTTTACCAATATGCATAGATCCCCCTCTCTCAATCTTTTTCTGGAGAACGCATATATTCCACTATCTTATATTCACCATTCACATAATCAAATTGAAATATACCACCATATGGATGTGGCTGTTTTCCTTGTTTTCTTAGATCCATCATCACTTCTTCTGCATTCAAACCAAATAGTATTTCTAACATTCTCTTATAATGTTCAGAATGTCCAACCATAACGATATTAGAACCATTTCTAGAAGCAGAGACCAATTTAATCATCATATGTTCAAAACGTTGTTCAAAATCCTTTTGTGACTCACCACCAACATCGCTCCAATCATCATGATTGATACGATGTTCTTTGATTTCTTCTAACCAATTATCACGAACTACTCCTTCAAATTGTCCAAAATCTATTTCTCTTAATCCTTCTAAAGTGATTGGTTCAATATTCCTATCATGAGCTATCTGCATCGCTGTTTCTATACAACGAGTCATCGGAGAAGTATAAATTGCATTTAACTCAATATCCTTCAAAGCATTCGCGCTCGCGATTGCTTCATTGATTCCTCTTTCTGTTAAAACAGAATCACTAACACCTTGCATACGATTATATTGGTTAAACAATGTTTGACCATGATTCACATAGTAAAAATGAATGATTTTATCTTCTAGCGGATTTTCAAATAATTGAGGTTGTGTTGGAAGATTTGTAACATGATATTCTCCATCATCATATACAACTCTCATAATCCCAGCATTTGGAACTGGATTTCCTCTACCCTCATGCTTTTTTGAGAAATCATCTACATCAATATTCAAAATGTTTTTCATCATATTCATTAATGCAGCGCCATGTGAAACGACCAAGACATGATCTCCATCACGACTTTCAGAAAGAATTAGATCTAACGCTTGTTGAAAACGATCTGTTACTTGATAACTATTTTCACCATTTACACTTGTAAAATCACTATGTTCAAAACAATAAGATATTTCATCAGAATGTGATGTAAATCTACTTCCTTCAAATGTACCAAAATCCATTTCATGTAAGTCATGAATGATCTGTGGACGAATATGTCTTCCTTCTAAGATCTTCTTACAGGTCTTTATGCATCTTCCACTAGGTGAAGAATATGCACGGTCAAAGAAAACGTTATTTAACGCTACTCTAGCTTGTTCTACTTGTAATTCACCACGCACACTTAAAGGAGAATCACATGTTCCTTGCATTCTACCTTTTTCATTAAATCTAGTTTCTCCATGTCTTACAAAATACAATGTTATTTTCATAGGATTCCTCAAATTCTTTCTAACATCTATTCTATCAGTGTTGTGTTGAATCATCAAAACATTCCGCGTATCTTGCGGCAAAGGAAGGTTCTTCATTCCCTACATATAAATGCGAAATATCTCCAAATTGTGCCACTCTAAAGGAAGCAACGCCCTTCTTTCTTTCTTCTGTATGAATGATCGTAACAGAAGTAGGAGCAGCTACAAACCCATGCCATAAAGGCATTGGTGAAATATGCAATAAATGTGATAATAAAACACATTCTAATCCAAAATGGCAGAAGAAAACAATTGTATCATGATTCGAATTAATTACTTTGAAAGTATTATCAACATGTTCATAACCATGTTCCTTCAAAAATGCATCAAAGTTATCACATACCCACTGATATCTTTCTTTCACTTTCGCCCTACGCATTACATCATTATCATACCAATGATCATATTCATAAAAACGAGAATCTGTAGTCCAATCTTGTGGCAACCAATCCCAAGCAACCGACTTACGAAAGAAACGATCTGGTCTATTGATCCTAGGATCAAATTCTCTTAACCAATCTAATGTCTCTGCAGTACGTCCAACTTTATTTAATGTATAGGAAGCTGTTAATTGTGCTCTACCTAATGGAGACTGATAAAATTCTGATACTTCCATTTTTTCCATTCTTCTACTCAAAAGTTCAGCTTCTACTTTCCCTTTTTCTGTCAAAGAATCATGTACATAATCTGGATCACCATGACGAATAATCACTAATTTCATATTTCCTCCATTATCACCATACTTGGAAAATATAGAATTTCAAATAAGAGCTTTCTTCCATATTCCATAAAATTGGATGATCTGCGTTTTGTTGTGTTACAGATATCTGTTTTAACTGTACACCAATTTCTAATGCTGCTTCTCTTAGCATCTTTTCAAATAAATCACATTCCATATATCTAGAACAAGAACATGTAGCTAGATATCCACCATTTCTCAATACATTCATTGCTTGCATATTGATTCTTTTATAACCGTTATATGCTTTCATGATAGTTCTTCTAGATTTCGTAAATGCTGGTGGATCTAAGATAATAAAATCAAATTCATTTTCTTTTAACGTATCTAAATAATCAAATACATCAGCTTGAACAAATGATAGATTCTCTAAATGATTGAGTTTTGCATTTTCTTTCCCTTCATTCAAAGCAACAGCTGATACATCTACTGCAGTAACTTGTTTCGCTCCACCCAATGCTGCATTCAACGCAAATCCACCAGTGTGTGTAAAACAATCTAATACTTTCTTTCCTTTTGACAGATTTCTTACAAGTACTCTGTTTGTTTTTTGATCTAAGAAATAACCAGTTTTTTGACCATTTTCTATATCAACATTCAACAATAATCCATTTTCACGAATCACTTGGATCGTATCTGTTTTTCCACAGTAAAAGCCTTTATAAAGTTCCAATCCTTCTTTTTCTCTAGACTTTACATCATTTCTTTCATAGATAGCTTCAATATGCTCATCTTTTAAGACATCTAACAATACATGATATAAAGTGTCCTTATTCTTTTCTAATCCAAAACAAGTGATTTGTGATACTAAAACAGAATTATAACGATCAACTGTTAGGCCAGGTAATCCATCTGCCTCACCAAAAATGATACGACAATTCTCCAAATTATTAGGTTCTACTGTTTTTCGGAATTCATATGCATTCTTTATCGTACGATAAAAGAATTCTTTATCAATATCCTCTTTTCTCTTAGAAAAGATCCTTACAGTAATATGGGAATCTTTACTTAAATATCCAGTTCCTAGATATGTGTCATCATTCATTAAAATATCAACAACGCTTCCATTCTCAATTTCTGAAATATCCGAATCTAGATTGTTGGAATACATCCACATCTGCCCCTTCTTTAAAAACTCTGCACCTTTATCATTGATTCTTACAATTGGTCTCACAAAAATACCTCTATTTCTTTCTCAATCATTATACAAAAAAGCAGCACCAAACGGTACTGCCTCATTCTTATTTCATATCTTTTAAGAAAGCAATATAAGCTCTATAAGCTTCATATACGTCTGCTTTAGAAACGACTTCAAAAGGTGCGTGCATGTTCTGTACGGCAATACCTGCATCAATGACATCCATATTCTTGTTTGCCATGATGTAAGCAATCGTTCCGCCTCCACCAACATCAACTTTACCTAATTCACAAGTCTGGAAATAACAATTATTATCATCCATGACTTTACGAATCTTAGCCATGTATTCAGCATTTGCATCATTAGATCCACCTTTACCTCTTGATCCTGTGTATTTATTGAAACAAATACCCTTACCAAAGAAAGAAGCATTCTTTGTTTCCATAACTTCTGGATATAGAGGATCAAATGCTGCAGATACGTCACTAGATAACATGATAGAGTTATCCATTGTATCATTAAAAGCAACTAAGCTTTCTTCATTCTGCATAGCTAACATCTTCGCAATTACATGATCAAAATATGCAGATTGCATACCTGTATTACCTACAGATCCGATTTCTTCTTTATCAACCAAGATAGCACATGCTGTTCTTTCAGGAGTTCCTTCAAAGTCTAATACAGCTCTTAAAGAAGTATAGGCACAAACCTTATCATCATGTCCATAACCAAGAATCATAGAACGATCTAAACCATAGCTTCTAGCTCTACCTGCTGGTACGACTTCGATTTCAGCTGAAATAAAGTCATCTTCTTCAATATCATATTTTTCTTTTAAAAGATCTAATACATAAGCCTTAACAGGATCTTTTTCTACGCCCTTCTTAGGAATAGATCCAACTAATAGATCAAGTGCTTCACCTTCAACGACCTTCGCACCATTCTTTTCCATCTGGCTTCCAGCTAAATGGATCAATAGATCAGAAATACCAACTACTGGATCATTTTCATCATCACCAATATTGATATCAACAACTGTTCCATCTTTCTTAGCTACTACACCAACTAATGCCATTGGTCTAGCAACCCACTGATACTTCTTGATACCACCATAATAATGTGTATCTAATAAAGCTAAACCATTTGATTCATATAATGGATGTTGTTTTAAATCTGTTCTAGGAGAGTCAATATGTGCTCCTAATAGATTCATTCCTTCACGTAATGGTCTTTTACCAATGATGAAAGCTAAGAAATTCTTTCCTTTATTTGTAGAATAGACTTTATCACCTGGTTTCAATTCAGTTACTTCATCTAGATTTTTAAAACCTGCCTTTTCTACTAATTCAATACTGTTTTTAACAAATGTTCTTTCTGTTTTGGATACACTGAGAAAATCCATATACTCATCATTGAAATGCATCAATTCCTTTGTTTCGGATTCATTCAGTTTTTCCCATACTGTTTCACTCATATTTCTTTCCCTTCTATGCGATACGATTCAAATGCTTGGATATAATCTTTAGGTCCTTGAATATATAATGACATTCCATATTCATCTTGATTTAAGATTTTTATATCTAGCACTTGTTTGTATTCATCAAACATACTGATTTTATCATAAGGAAGAAAACAATACATCTTTTCTTCACTTGGATATAACAATTTTAAGATTTCATTCACGGATGCCTGCATATTTTCACCAGTATACGTTGAAATCGCAAAACCCGGAATATTAGAAGTATCCTCTAATAAATCACATTTATTAAACAAACGTAAGATAGGAATATCACTTGCTCCAATCTCTTTTAACGTTTCTTCCGTTACTTCCATCTTTGTTTCATAATCTTCATCACTAGCATCTATGATTTCAACCAACAAATCGGCATCTTGTGCTGCGGATAACGTACTTTTAAACGCTTCTACCAACGTATGCGGAAGATCTGATACAAACCCTACCGTATCATATAAAAAGAAAGTTTTTCTTTCAGATACGATCTTTCTAACTGAAGTATCTAATGTCGCAAATAACATATTCTCTTCATATACCGAATTTCCACTCGCATTTGTATGATGAATCAAATAATTCATATAAGAAGACTTTCCTGCATTTGTATATCCAACTAACGCAACTCTTCTTAATAATGTTTTTGATCTTCTTCTTTCATCTTGTGACCTTTGTGATTCGATCTTTCTTAGCTCTTCTTTTAGATCTTGTATCCTTCTTTGATATTTTCTAGCAATGATAGAAGAACGCATTTCACCCGAACCTCTATTATTAACAGAACCTCCTCTTTCTCTTTCTCTATCATTATCACTATTTAAAAGCCTTGGAAGATCATATTGTAATCTTGCCATTTCTGTTTGAAGTTTTGCCTGACGGCTTTTTGCACGTGTTGAAAAGATATCCAATATCAAAGATGTACGATCAATGACGTTACAACCAATACATGCAGAAATACGTTCAGCCATCTGAACCGTTAACGGATTATAAAATACTACATAATCTACATTTGAATCTTCAACTAGTATTTTTAATTCTTCTAATTTACCAGTACGAAACGCATGCCTAGTATCCATTGAATTTGAATTCTGTGTAATCGTATCAACTACATTTAAATTACATGCAGAACATAACGCAATACATTCATTCATCTTCATCTGAAATACACTAGCGTCATCTTTGATACATACACCAGCTAAAATAACATTTTTCATCCCAAATATCATATCATATTCATTGACATAAGATTTATATTGGATTAGATTAGTATATGCTAACCGATACCCTATAGGGGTATATTTAGGAGGCATGTATGAAAATAAATATTCCGTTAGGTCCAGTTGATGTTGTGATTCTTGTTATTATTGGAATCATGATGATTGGTGGTGTAAAGATCGTTAGAGGATTTTTCCATGAAGGAGAACATAATCTGAAAAGTTCAACTTACAACGGAAAAGGTGCTGTAAAGATAACGATTGCGATTGGTGGCATGCAATGTGGTCATTGTGAAGCAAATATCAACGATACACTAAGAAACCATTTTGATATCTTTAAAGTATCTTCTAATCATACAAAAGGAGAAGCAACGATCATCTGCAAACATGATATTGATGAATCTAAGATTCAACAAGCAATTGAAGAATCTGGTTATCAATTTATTGGTGTTGAAAAAGAAAATTACAAAAGAAAGATTGCTTAAAAAAAAGACTTCACAATGAAGTCTTTTTACC
>CAVCCE010000068.1:0-7348 GCA_963600555.1 Duodenibacillus sp. | reverse complement strand
ATATTATTCTTCCGGATAAACCAAGAGACATTACTTGTACTGATTTTTATGGAAGTAAAGAGAAGTATAGGGTTCTTTGGTTATTACATGGTACTTTTGGCGGATATTCAGATTGGATCCGTAAAAGTAATATTGAAACTTATGCTTGTGAGCACAATTTTATTGTTGTCATGCCAGGCATTGGTAATGCTGATTATTCAGATTGGCCTACATTTACATTGGGATTAAATGCAGAATCTTATATCATTGATGAGCTTATGTCACTTGTATATAATTGGTTACCAGCATCTAGTAAAAGAGAAGATAATTTTATTGCGGGACTTTCAATGGGTGGACAAGGTGCATTAAAGTTTGCTGTAAAGTATCCTGATAAATTTTCTAAAGCAGCTATATTATCATATTTACCTTCAGATATAGAAAAGGATAAAGAAGATCTAGAACAGTTATATTCTTGTTCTTTAGATGAAGTATTATCTACTGAAGATGTAATGCATTCAAAACAAAGACTATACAATTGCATGCATAATTTAGGTTCAGTAGATGCGTATCTTTCTTCTTATTATAATCTCAGAAGGAAAATCAAAGAATGTGATTTATCAAAACTCCCAGATTTATTCTTCTCTTGTGGAACAGATGATGTAATATTTAGTGATGAAATCAAACCATTTCAATCTTTCTTAAAAGAAGTTGGATTAGAAGTAGAGTGGTCTTTAGGACCTGGTAATCATGAGTGGAGAGTATGGGAAAGAGATATTCAGTTAGCTTTTGATTTCTTTGTGAATGATAAAGATATTAAAGGAAATGCTTTTTAGGAACAGATTATTTTTGTTCCTTTTTTCATTAGTAAAAGTGATAGATGAGTTTTGAAATATGAATTGTTCATTTATTATGTTTTCTTTATCATGATATCAGTGGAGGAAACTGTATATGAAATATACAAAACTTGGAAATACAAATATTGAAGTATCACAAATCTGTGTTGGTGGAATGTCTTATGGTAAGGCATCTGAAGCATTTCATCAATGGACACTTCCTTATGATGAAACAAAGAAGATGATTGATTATGCATATGGATTAGGTGTTAACTTTATTGATACAGCAAACACTTATTCTTTTGGAACAAGTGAAGAATATATTGGAAGATCTATCAAAGAATTGGGTATTCCTAGAGAAAAGGTGGTTTTAGCTTCTAAGGTGTATTTTAATGAAGGACATTTAAGTAAAGAAGCAATTCTAAGAGAAATCGATGGAACACTAGAACGACTTCAAACAGATTATCTAGATTTATACCAAATCCATCGCTTTGATTATGATACACCTATCGAAGAAACAATGGAGACTTTAGATTCATTAGTAAAAGCTGGTAAAGTAAGAGCTATAGGTGCTAGTGCGATGTATGGATATCAATTCCATAATATGCAAATCATTGCAGAAAAGAACAACTGGACAAAGTTCTCTACGATGCAGAACCATTACAATCTTTTATACCGTGAAGATGAAAGAGAATTGATTCCTGTTTGTAAACAATATGGTGTTTCTTTGATTCCATATTCACCACTAGCTGGTGGGCATTTATCACATCTAGGTTGGTTATCTGAAACAAAGAGAAGTCAAACAGATAAAACGATGAGAGCTAAATATGATGCGTATAAAGATAATGATCTAGAAATCATTGAAAGAGTAAATGAAATTGCTCAAAAGTATAACGTATCGATGACAGAAGTTGCATTAGCTTGGTTGTTTAAGAAAGGAGTATCTGCACCAATCGTAGGGGCTACAAAAGCATCTCATTTCTTACAAGCTGTAAATGCTGTTGAACTTGAATTGAGCAAAGAAGATGTCAACTACTTGGAAGAAAAGTATATTCCGCATACGATCGTTGGTGCTATTTCTAATCAGGTGAAGTAATATGAGTCATGTATTAGTTGTGTATTATTCTTATTCTAATGGAAATACAGAAAAGATTGCGATGAAGCTTGCAGATGCTTTGAAGGCAGATATTTGTGGAATAAATCCAATAGAAGCATACAGTGATGATTACGAAACAGTTGTATCTTTAGGAAAACAAGAAGTAGAAGAAAAAGTTTTACGTCCAATTCAAAAGATTCCTTATGATCTTAAAAATTATGATGTGATAGCGATTGGAACACCAACATGGTGGTATACAATGGCTCCTTGTGTTAAGACTTTCATAACTGAAAATGATTTCTGTGGAAAAAAAGTAATTCCATTTATGACAAATGGTGGTTGGCCAGGAACAGTCATTCAAGATATGAAAGATTGTTTAAAAGGTGCAGAAATCATTTATCCTATGGAAATTCAATTTGATTCAGAAGGTGGTTCTACATTGGTTACAACATGTGAAGATGTTAATAATTGGATCAATTCTATTAAACTGTAACAGAGTGGGGTAAAACCACTCTGTTATTATTTAGATCTTATATGTTAAAATTGCCCTTATTAAATCTCATAACAATCGGGACATTTTCTCTTTGGTTTCACACAAAAAATAGTGGTATTTGATTGAAAAAAAGTATAATGTTATAATTTTTAGCATATTAAAAAGAGAGGTAATTATTTTGCAAGATTCTTCGATACCGCTTGATAATCAAGCAACTATAAGAAAAGAGGCAATTGTTTTATGACACCGTATATTGTTTCTATCGTTGTACTAACTTTTTTTTCAGGCCTTTTTTCTGCTACTGAAACTGCATATTCAAGTTCATCTAAAATTCGATTAAAAAATATGGCAAATGATGGTAATAAGAAAGCACCTAGTGCGATTGTCATATTAGATGATTTTGATAGATTTTTAACGACAGTATTGATTGGAAATAATATTGTTAATATTGGCGCTGCTACAATTAGTACATTGTTATTTTCAAACTTATTTGTTAATGGAGAAGGACCTACGATTTCTACGATTGTTATTACGATCATTACTTTGATGTTTGGAGAAATTGCTCCTAAATCTTTAGCGAAACAAGCTCCAGAAAAATTTGCATGTGCTACTGTTGGAATGGTGAATTTCTTTGAGTTTGTATTTATTCCTTTAACTGTTGTATTAAAAGGTTGGACTTGGTTAGTAAATCATATCGTTAATATTGAAGAAGATGAAAATGATATTTCAGATGAATTGATTACAATGGTCGATGAGGCTGAAAAGGATGGTAACTTAGAAGAACATGAAAGTGATTTGATTTCTGCAGCGATTGAATTCAACGATCTTGATGTTAAGGATGTATTAACACCTCGTGTAGATATCGTTGCGGTAAATATTACTTCTACACATGAACAAATAGAAAAGGCATTCCGTTTTAATTCTTTTTCTAGATTACCAGTTTATGAAAACTCAGTTGATAATATTGTTGGTGTCATTCATGAGAAAGATTTCTATGAATTAATGTATCACAACAATAAGGGACCAATTCGTAGAATCATTAAACCTGTTATCTATACTTCTCCAAATACACAGATATCAACATGCATGAAGCAATTACAATTAGCTAAATTACATATGGCTGTTGTATTAGATGAATATGGTGGTACGGAAGGTATCATTACTTTAGAAGATATCATTGAGGAATTAGTTGGTGAAATTTGGGATGAACATGATATTGTTGAGGATTTCTATACAAAGATCGATGATTATACTTGGATGGTAAAGGGTGATGCTGAAATTGATGATCTGATTGAAAGATTTGATGTGGAAGAAGAAGATGAAGAATTCGATTTCATTACCGTTTCTGGATGGGCAATTTCTGAATTACATCATATTCCAAAAGTAAATGAAGAATTCAACTACAAGAACTTACATGTAACGATTACAAAAGCTGATCAAAGAAAAGTCCTTGAAGTGAAAGTTGATATTTTGAAAGAAATGGAGGATGAGGAAAACGATTGAGTTCGTTTTCCTTTTTGAGACTTATGCAACAATACTTTGTAGATATACCATTAAATGTAGGAGATGATTATGTATTTACTTCATCTCAAGCACACCACGCAAAAACTGTAGTTCGCTTGGACCATGAGACTGTTCGTTTGGTTTATCAAGGAAAGGCGTATTTTGCGGAAGCAATGATGAAAGATAAACAATTTATTGGACATGTTTTTGAAGAAGATAAAACAAGTCATGAAATGAATTGTGAAGTCACTTTGGCAGTTGCTTTGATACGTAAAGAGAAATTTGAACTAGTACTACAAAAAGCTACAGAACTAGGTGTTAGTAAAATCGTACCTTTTGAGTCTAGTAGATGTGTCGTTCATGCTAAAAAAGAAAAAGCTGATAAACAAAAAGCAAGATGGCAATCAATTCTTCAAGAAGCTAGTGAACAATGTAAAAGAAATAAGATTCCTGAAATAACAGAAATCATTTCATTTAAAAAACTTAAAAATCATATGTCTGAAGGAAACTTTGCTTGTTATGAGAATGCATATGGAAAATCGTCATTTTTATCTGAATGTGCGAAAGATAAGAAATCTATAACGCTTGTAATTGGATGCGAAGGTGGCTTTTCTACAAGTGAAGTAGAAGAAATGGAACATATTGGCTTTGAAGCAATTACATTAGGGAGTAGAATTTTACGTGCAGAGACTGCATCAATGTATGCTTGTAGTATATTGAGTGAAATGTATGAGGTAAGAAAATGAGATTCTCTATCGTGAATTTAGGTTGTAAAGTAAATGCATTTGAAGCAGAAGCATTAAGTGAGACATTGATTGAAAATGGACATACTCGCGTTGCTTTTGACGAAATGCCTGATGCAACTATCATATTTACTTGTGCTGTAACAAATACTGCAGCTGCAAAATCTAGAAAGATCCTTCATCAAGCAAAGCGTATCAAACCTGATGAAATAACGGCGATGGTAGGTTGCTATGTTCAGGTAGATGATGGTCTATTAGAAGAAGCAGATATTTTAGTAGGCACCGCAAATAAAAAGAAACTTCCTTATTATTTAGATGAATTTATTAAAAATAAACAGAAAATTAGAGATATCGTTACACTAGAGAATACAACTTTTGATAATTTGAAATCTTCTGTATTAGATTCAAAAGCAAGATGTGATTTGAAGATACAAGATGGATGTAATCAATTTTGTTCTTATTGTGTGATTCCTTTTGCTAGAGGAAGAGAAAGAAGTATGGATCCTACATTAGCTGTTTCTGAAGCAAAAAAATTAGCAAAAAAATATAAAGAAATCGTTCTTACAGGGATACATACAGGAAGATATGGAAGAGAGTATCAAACAACTTTAGCACAATTGATTTCTCGTATCTTAGAAGAAACAGAAGATGTTCGTATACGAATTTCTTCAATTGAAGCTACAGAGGTTACAGATGAATTGATTCAGATAATGAAAGAAAATCCTAGAATGACAAAATTTTTACATATTCCATTACAATCTGGATGTGATTCTGTATTAAAACGTATGAGAAGACCATACGATACTAAGTATTATTATGATAAAATAGAATGGATTCGTAAGGAAATACCAGGTATTTCTATCTCAACTGATTTAATTACTGGATTTCCACAAGAAACAGATGAAGAATTTGAACAAACTTTTGCTTTCTTGAAAAAATGCGAATTCTCTTTTATCCATGTATTTCCTTATTCTTTAAGAGAAGGAACTGTTGCGGCTGATATGCCATGCCAAGTGGATCCAACAATTAAAAAGGAGAGAGCTAAACGTTGTATTGCGTTAAGCGAACAACTTTATGATACGTATCAAATGTCGAAAGTTGGAGAAGAAGCAGATATCATTGCAGAATGGGTGAAAGATGATTATACAACAGGACATACTTCAGAGTATATTCCTGTACGTGTTGATGAAAAACTAATCCATGGTGAGAAGTATCATGTAGTATTAGAAAGATTTGAAAATCATCAAATGTTTGCTAGAAAGGTCAGTGATTGATTTGAAGTTAACAGAGTTATTTGAAAATGTACCAGATATCGATATTAAGAGTTTGATGGCAGATAGTCGTAAAAAGAGGCCAAACTCTATCTTCTTTTGTGTAAAAGGAATGATGTTTGATGGACATAAGTTTGTTGATCAAGCAATTGATAACGGTGCAAAAGTGATTGTTTATTCGGATCCTATTGATACAAATAGAGATGATATTACTTATATTAGAGTAAAAGACGTAATACAAGCATTCAACAAGGTTGCAGATGCATTTTATGGATATCCTAGTCATAAGTTGACAATGTTTGGGGTTACAGGAACAAATGGTAAATCTTCCATATCATGTATGATCCGCGATGTATTGAATGAATTTCAACCTACAGGGTATATTGGAACGATTTCAATTGAATATGGATCAGTAAAATTACCACCATTATTAACAACTCCAGATATTGATGATTTACATGGTATCTTAAAAGATATGATGGATGCTGGTACAAAGGCATGTGCACTTGAAGTTAGTTCCATTGGTATTGAACAGGGCAGAGTGGATTCCATTGATTTTGATGTAGCGATGTTTACGAATCTTACACATGATCATTTGGATTATCATGGAACAATGGCAAATTACTTTAATGCAAAGAAGAAGTTGTTTGATCGATTGAAACCTGATGCAATAGCCATCACAAATGTTGATGATGAACATGGAATGGAAATCGTAAAAGATACAAAGGCTAAAGTAGTTACGTATGGTATTGATAATAAAGCTGATTATCAAGCAACAGATATTCAACTATTAAAAGATAGAACAAAGTTCACTTTAAAAGTTGGAAATATGGAATATAATGTCGAGACTAATTTAGTAGCTAGATTTAATGTCTATAACTTATTAGCTGTTATTGCTGCATTAAATATGAAAGGTCTTGATATTGAAGCGATGTTACCTTATTTGAATTCTTTATCTCAAATTGAAGGACGTATGCAGAGGGTTTCTGATGGTCAACCATTCAATATCTTGATTGACTTTGCACATACACCAGATGGAATTGAGAAAGTGTGTCAATATGCTTCGGCTATTACACCAAAAGGAAAGAGAATTATTGCAATAACTGGTTCTGCTGGAAAACGTGATGTTATTAAGCGTCCTGTATTTGGAAAGATCCTTGATAAATATTGTGATTTAATCATCTTAACAGAAGATGATCCTCGTGATGAAGATCCATCTGAAATTGCTGATGAAATTGCTGCAGGAATTGAAAAAACAAACTACGTCAAGATCTTAGAACGATATGCAGCTATTCGTGAAGCTATTGAACTTGCGGATGTAAATGATACAATCATTATTCTTGGAAAAGGAGATGAAAAATTTATTTATCGCGAGTTTGGTAGAGAAGCATATAAAGGTGATGATGTGATTACACATGAAGTATTAAATA